>DASSTY010000197.1:0-8303 GCA_035707585.1 Gemmatimonadales bacterium | reverse complement strand
CGATCCAGCCAGCGAGTTCAGCATACCCGGAGCACGTCTTCCACCGGGCCGGCGTCGCCGCTGCCCAGCAGGATCACGATGTCGTCCAGCGCGCGGCGTTCGCGGGGCCAGGCAAAGCGCTGCTGCGCATCGGCAAAGGCGAGCCATTCAGAACGCACGTGCTCGGAGCCCAGGGTGACCACCGCGTCCGGCTCCACGAACGCCACGAATACCGGAACCAGCGCCACTTCATCGCTGCCGTGCTGGTAGAACGTCTCCACCCGGCTCAGGTTGTAGAGCCGGGTGGGGGTGAGTCCGGTTTCTTCGAGCAGTTCACGAACAGCGGCATCGGCGGGAGGTTCATTCGGTTCGATGTGCCCGTGGACGGTTTCCCAGGAGCCGGGGCAGCGTCCGTCGGGGCCGCGCTGCAGCACCACGCATTCCAGCGTGTCGCCGCGGCGGCGCACCACGTAGACGTCGATCAGGGAGACGCGAACAGCGGTCATGCGCGCCGCGCAGAGTCAGGCGCGACGACGGCTCAGCACCGCCTCGAGCCGGGCCGAAAGGGCGCGGGCCCGGAACGGCTTGGTGAGAAAATCATCGGCGCCCATCTCGAAGACGCGGACTTCGTTGTCCTCGTCTCCCTTGGCGGTGAGAACCACGACGGGAATCCTGCTGGTAGCGGGACGCGAGCGGAGCTGCGCCAGCACGCCGTAGCCGTCGAGGCCGGGGAGATTGAGATCGAGCATGATGATATCGGGAGCAAGGCGGTCTACCTGGTCCAGCGCCTGGATTCCGTCGCGCGCCTCCGCCACCACGTAGCCGTCGCGTTCCAGCAGATCCTTCATCACCCGCCGAAGCTGGTCTTCGTCTTCCACCAGCAGGACGCGGGCGCCGCGGCCCCGCCCATCGGAGCTGGCGGTTTCCGGTGCTGCCGGCTCGTCGATCAGTTCCAGAAGATCGAAACCCGGTATCGCGCTGCCGTTGCCGGGTGCGGCTGCCGGCGCAACCGGAGCGGCAGGCGCCGCGGCAGCAGTTGGCGGACGGTGTCCCGGAGCCTCGTGGCGGGCCGGCGCGGCGTGGTCGTGGGTCGGCACATCGGTGACACGGAGCAGTTCGTCTACGGTGCTTTCGCCGTTGAGGACGTGCCGCAGACCGCTCTCCCAGAGCGAGCGCATCCCGTTCTGGCGCGCCACGGCGGCGATCCGGTCGGCGGTGGCCCCGCTGCCGATCAGCCGCTCCAGCTCGGGGCTCATTTTGAGGACCTCGACGATCGAGAACCGCCCGAAGTAGCCGGTGGACGCGCACTCAGGGCAGCCCACCGCGCGATGAAGCTGCACACCCGCCGGGATGAACCGCGCCAGCCGCTCCGGAGGCGGCTCCTTTGCCGGCTCCTTGCAGACCGGGCAGAGCCGCCGCATCAGCCGCTGCGCCACGATGCCGCGAAGCGCCGAACCGATCTTGTACGCTTCCATCCCCATGTCGACGAGCCGGGTAACCGAGTTGGGCGCGTCGTTGGTATGGAGGGTGGACAGCACCAGGTGGCCGGTGAGCGATGCCTGCACCGCGATCTGGGCGGTTTCGTGATCGCGAATTTCGCCCACCAGCACCACATCGGGGTCCTGGCGGAGAATCGACCGGAGCGCCGATGCGAAGGTGAGCCCCGCTTTATCGTGCACCTGCACCTGAACGATGTTCTCGCCCAGCTTGTATTCGACCGGATCTTCCACCGTGACGATGTTGACGCCTTCGCTCTGAATCGTGCGGAGGCAGGCGTACAGCGTGGTGGTCTTGCCCGAACCGGTCGGGCCGGTGACCAGGATGATCCCTTCCTTGTGCCCCAGCATCGAGACGATCGCGGCGCGCTCGTCTTCCATCAGCCCCAGCCCCTCGAGCGTAAGCACGGTGGCTTTGGCATTGAGGATTCGGATCACCACCTTCTCGCCGGTGGCGGCGGGAAGGGTGGAGATTCGGAGATCGACCGGCGAGCCGTTGACCGCTACGCGGGCGCGGCCATCCTGGGGACGGCGGCGGTCGGCGATATCGAGCCCCGACATGATCTTGATGCGGGAGATGAGCGGAAGCCCCGCATTCCGCGGAATCTTCATCACCTGCCGCAGTACGCCGTCGATCCGATAGCGCACCACCACGCCACCCTCGGCTGGCTCGACGTGAATGTCGCTGGCCCGGCTCACGATCCCGTCGGCCAACATCATGTCGACCAGCCGCACGATCGGGGCGTTGCTCGCCTCATCGGCCGAGGCGCCGACGTCGTCGGCATCGTCTTCCAGCTGGGTGACCTCTCCCGCCGAATCCATGTTGCCGAGCAGCTTGGAGACGACATCTTCCGGGCGGTAGATCTCGTCCAGCTTTTCGCGGATTCGCGACGGCGATGCCAGCTGCAGCCGAACCTCTCGGCCGCTGGCAAAGGCCAGCATCTTTTCGGCGTCGATATCGAACGGATTGGCGGTGGCAACGTCGAGATAGCTGTCGCTGAGCCGGAGCGGGATCACCGAGAACCGGCGAACCAGCTGCTCCGGGATGTTGTCGCGCAGCCTGGGGTCGGCCTGGCTGAGATCGGCCACCGCAAAGCGGAACCGCGCGGCGACCGCCTGAAGCACCTGCTCGTCGGTGAGCACGCGCCGGTGCACCAGCGCGTCCCAGAGCGAAAGACTCTGATCGTTGGCGTCGGCGCGGAGCGCAGCGAGCACCTCATCGGACACCAGAGGCGCGATGGTGGGAACCAGCCACTCGTCGGTAAACGGCATTGGATTCAATATAATCCTGCGGGTAGACACTCGGGCACCAGCGCTAGAGCAGACCCCACCACTCGCGGTTCACATCCACGGTCAGCCCGAAATGGCCGTCGCGGAGGCCCACCCCGGCTTCGACCCGGATGAGCCGCATGAACCATTCGAGAGCCACACCGGCCACCGGGCGCACCCCGTCGGTGGGGACGCCGACCATGGCCCCGCGCCCGGCGGTGCCGTCGGTCCAGCCGGCTTCGATGAACGGCGCCAGCGTGGCGCGGCGGCCGGTGCTGGCAAATGACCCCAGCGGAATTGCCGGGACCGGCACATCGAACCGCCACTCGACTTGCAATAATGCGGCCCGGCTGCCGCCATACGCCCGGAACGGCTCACCTACCAGGGTGCCCCGCCCTCCCATCACAAAGGCGCGATAGCTGGGCACGCCGTCGGTCGCGGCTCCGGCATGGATCCGGGTCACCAGATCGTTCCCGGCCAGCCGCGTGAGCCAGCGGCCTTCGGCATCGGCGCGGAGATACCGGGTCGGGCCATCGCCCCCTTCCAGTTGCAAAGCGCCCTGAAAATCGTGTCTCACCGCGATCCCGCCGCTGGTGCGCTCCAGCCGCAGCCGCCCGATCCGATAGCTGCCCGCCCCCAGCTCCGGATTGCTGTCATAGCTGCCCCGGGCCGGCGAGGCGGATACGCCAACCGACCGGCTCTCCTCCAGCACCAGCTCCGCCCCGATCGCGGTGCGTCCACTCAACCGGTACCGTACGCCGAGCGCGGCTCGATTCAGCAGCACGTAGTCGCCGTGATCGTCGCCGGCTTCCTGGGCGGTGAATGAGTTGAGCACCGGCGCCATTACTGGCCAGTCGCTGAAATCCCGAATCGCCCGGTTGCCGCGCAGGGTGAGCTGGGTCGCTCCGCTGGCGTACTCGATGCCGAACTCGCCGGTCACTCGGCCGTCGGCGGTACCGATTCCGATGCCGGGCTGAAGCTGAAGCCGGGTATCTCCCACTCCGAGGTTGGCTCCGATCCCGAGCGCCAGTCCCTGAACACGGTTGATGTGAACCAGATCACTCACCGCACCGATGGCGAGGCGCGATCGGGGAAGCCCGCTCAGGAGCCGGTCGCCCGCGATGCGCTCCACCTCTACCCGCAGCGCCGCCATGTCCTGATCATTGAGCGGCCGGGCGACTCCCGCGACAGCTTCTGCCAGCGGCTCCGACCAGGTGGTGTCGGTGGGCGGGCCGGGTTTCCGAAGTCCGGCGATTGCCGGCCCACGGAACAGCCCGTCGGGCAGCGGCACGTTGAAGTCGTAGTCGTCGATTTCCCAGCGCCCGCGGATGATCCCGCGCGCCGGAAAATCGAGCCAGGTGGTGCGCCGGCGAATCTCGACTTCCTGGCGGTGCGGCAGCCAGTACTTCTGCTGCCACAGCGAATTCTCCAGGACGATGTTGATGTCCTCCAGCTCCTTGTCGAGATACGACGACGGCGTGAAGCTGAACCGAAACCGCACCAGCTCAGCGGTGGCCGCGTCGATGTAGAGCGTCCCTACCACCGCGGGGAAGCTGAAGTCGCGGGGGCGCACCTGCACTTCCTTCACCAGCACGCGATCGGCTCCGGCCTGGAGCGAGAGCGAATCGCGCAGCGCAAAGTCGTAGAGATCGAGCCCGGCGGGCGAGAGCGGATGGACTACATCGCGCACTTCGTCGCCTTCGCCGATCCGGATCCGGTCGCCGAAGTTGTTGGTAACGATCCCCAGGTGATCGCGATGATAGTTGATGTCGGTGGGGAGCCAGGTGCCGTCGCGCCAGCCGAGGATCACCTGCTTGCTCTGGTCCGGGGCGCGCCAATACACTTCCACGTTCAACTGATCGGCCTTGACCAGCCGGGGCGGTTCGCTGAGTCCCTCGCCCACCTGGGCCAGGAAGAAGACGAATCCGTGCGCCGTCGTCCGGTAGCTCCGGAGCGCGGTGTCGGCCTGGACCGCTTCGCGCCGCTGGACCGCGCGCCGCACCAGCCGGAGCGCTTCAGGACTGTTCCACGATTGCTGGGCGGCGAGCGGAGAGACGGCGCCGAGTGAGAGAGCGAGGAGGGGGGTGAGTCGCATCACCGTGGAAATATCCCGGACCGTCCTGAGTGCGGCAAGGCGCGCCGCGCCGGCCGTGCTGCTCACTGTACTGGCGGCATGCGGCGGCCATTCGCCCGGAAACGCCGAGCCCGAGGCGCCCCCTACCCTGGCGGTGGCCGACGCGTTTCTGCTGGAATCCACCGGCGCCGAACCGGAAGACACCACCCTAACGATTACCGCCGGCTTCCAGCGCTACGTGCTGGTAGTGTACCCGCCGCCTGACAACACCGTCTTTGCCGAGCTCTATTTCCCGCCCGGCGCCTTTGCGGCAACGCCCGGGTCACCGGTCACCCTCAAGGTCACTCCGAGGCCCGGGCTCTTCGGGCTGGATTTCGAGAGCAGTGCGCCGGTGCTTCCCGGAGCCACCATCACCTTCAAATACGCAATTCACTTTGCGGCGCCGGTGGCGGCGGTGCGGCGCTACGGATCCGAGGACGCCTACAACGCCGCACTGCAGGTCGCCCGGCTCGGCACCGGCGATCAGCTGACCCTGCTTCCGTCGACCCACGTGAGCCCGGACGACCTCCAGTCGCCCCTGCCGGGACCGGGACGATACCTGGTGGCCGCGCCCCGCTGAGCCGCCCGCCGCTGGCCCCTGAGGCGGTTCCGCATCCATATTCGAGTATGCCCAAATCGGCAGTACCGACTTACCGGCTGGTCAGCTTTACCGGTGAACAGCGCCACTTCGACCTCCCCGCCGGGCGGCCGCTCGTAGTGGGCCGCGGCGCTACCAGCGATCTCGCGGTGTACGATCCGACGATTTCGCGGCGTCACGCCGAACTCACCGTCACTCCCGACGGCGTGATGGTGCGGGATCTCGACAGCTCCAACGGCACCTGCATCAACGGGAGCCGGGTTTCCAGCGGCCGGCTCTCTGCCGGCGACTCGATCACTTTCGGCAAGATTCTCTTTCAGCTCCAGGCCATTCATCCGGTGCCGGAGCAGCGGCTCCACGCCCCCACGCCGAACCTGCGCACCTCCGGCGGCAGCAACATCGTGCGGCAGGTGGAAGTCGCGGCCGGCCGCCCGCCGCTGCCCTCGCTGGCCGGCACCTCCGGCGTTGGCCAGCTCAAGGTCGCCGCCACCGACGATCATGAGCGGCTCGCCAAGAAGCTCTCGCTCCTCCTCGAAATCTCCCAGAAGCTCTCGGGCGAGCTGGACCTGGACCGCCTGCTCAGCACGGTGGTGGACACCATGTTCGAGGTGATGAACGTGGACCGCGTGTCCATTCTGATGCGGACGGCGGGAACCGGCGAGCTGGTGTCGCGGCTCTCGCGCAGCCGGCTGGGCGAAGGCCAGTTTCAGCAGGTGCCGCGGTCGATCGTCGACAAGGTGGTGCAGGAACGGGTGGCGGTGCTCTCGGACAATGCGGTGGACGACAGCCGCTTCACCGGGCAGTCCATCCTGATGCAGAGCGTCCGGAGCGCGATGTGCTCGCCGCTCATGGCCTCGAGCGACGAAGTCCTGGGCCTGCTGTACGTCGACAACCTGAGCGCGCCGAATTCATTCAGCGACGAAGATCTTCAATTCCTGGTGGCGTTCAGCGGGCTCGCGGCGATCGCCATCAAGAACTCCCGCTACGCGGAACAGATCCAGCGGCAGACGCTGGTTCGCTCCAACTTCGAACGCTACTTCGCACCCAATGTGGCGGCGGAGATCGCCCACCGGCCCACCGCGGTGGCGCCGGGCGGCGAAAAGCGCCCGGTGACGGTGGTGTTCAGCGATATCCGGAATTTCACGGCGATGGCGGAGGGGATGGGCCCCGACGCGATCGCGGGGCTGCTGAGCGATTACTTCACCGAAATGGTGGATCTGATCTTCGAGCACGGCGGCACGCTCGACAAATTCATCGGCGACGCGCTGATGGCGCTCTGGGGCGCTCCGATCGCCCGCCCCGACGACCCCGACCGCGCGGTCCGCGCCGCCATGGCGATGCAGCGCTCGGTCAATGCCCTCAATCAGGCGTGGACCGCCGGCGGCCGTCCGGCCATCAGCGTGGGAATCGGAATCAACTACGGCGAAGCGTTCGCGGGAAACATCGGCAGCCACCGCCGGCTGGAGTACACCGTGATCGGCGATGTGGTGAACGTGGCAGCCCGCCTCTGCGATCACGCCGGTCCGGGCGAAATTCTTCTCACCGAACCACTGCTAGACGCGCTGCACGATCCGCCGCCCACCACTCGGCTGGCGCAGATCGTCCTCAAGGGGAAGGCGCAGCCGGTGGATGTGTTTCGGGTGCAGGCCGAAGGCCGGTAAAGTCGTAGGTCCAGCCGGCCTCCTGCAGCAGTTCGATCACCAGCCGCACCGGCAGTCCCATCACCCCGAAAAAGTCTCCCACGATCCGCTCCACCAGAGCCGCCCCGTAACCCTGAATCCCGTAGGCGCCCGCCTTGTCCATCGGTTCGCCGGTGGCGATGTAGTCGCGCAGGATCTGATCGCTCAGCGGGCGGAAGGTGACGGTGGTGATGTCGACCGCTTCGTGGAGGGTGTCGTCGGCCACCAGCGCAATGGCGGTGGCGACCTTATGGGTGCGCCCCTGCAGAATCCGGAGCATCCGGAAGGCGTCGGCTTCGTCCACCGGCTTTTCCAGGAGCTGGTCCTCCACCACCACGGTGGTATCGGCGCCGAGCACCAGCCGGCCGGGAATGCTGCGGGCCTTTTCGCGGGCCAGCCGCTGAACGTAGGCCACCGGCGGCTCGCCTTCGGCCCGGACTTCCTCGATGTGGGCCGGCGAAACCTGCAGCGGAATACCCAGCATCTCGAGCAGTTGGCGCCGCCGGGGCGAAGCCGAGGCAAGAACCAGTTGCTCAGGAGGCATGGGCACGCTCCAGGATCAGAGTGACAGGGCCGTCGTTATGAATTTCCACCTGCATGTCGGCGCCGAACTCACCAGTGGCCACCGGAACGCCGGCAGCCCGGACCGCCTCGATGAAGTGCTGGTAGAGCGGAATCGCCGTTTCCGGCCGGGCAGCGCCGATGAACGAGGGGCGGCGGCCCCGGCTGGCATCCCCGTAGAGGGTGAATTGAGAGATCACCAGCACCGCTCCGTTCACCTCGGCCAGGCCGAGATTCATCTTGCCCTCGGCGTCGCTGAAAAGGCGGAGGCCGGCGACCTTTTCAGCCATCCAGTCGGCCTCCCGGGGTGTGTCATCGGGGGCGAAGGCCACCAGCAGACAGTAACCCCGCTCGATCGCGCCGGCGACGCGGCCTCCGATCGTCACCGAGGCACCGGAAACCCGCTGGAGCACAACCTTCATCAAACCTCCGGGGAGTGGCTGGGGCAATCTATGTGATCTGGGCCGCGGCACCGAGGGGCCGCGGGCCGCATCGTGTGAGGGTCTTGGCCGTGACAAACCCGAACGACCGATGAGGTGAATCCATGCGAACCCTGACACTCGGCCTGGCAACCGCGCTCTTCGGCGGTGTGGCGGTACTCGCCGCCT
>DASSTY010000196.1:0-5451 GCA_035707585.1 Gemmatimonadales bacterium | reverse complement strand
CGAAGATGTCGGCGCCCGGTTCGAGGCGTACGGCTGGCACGTGCAGCACGTGGACGACGGCAACGATCTCGCCGCCATCGAAGCGGCCTGCGAAGCCGCTCAGCAGGAAACCAGCCGTCCGTCGCTGATCGTGCTCCGCACCGTAATCGGCAACCCGGCGCCCAACAAGGAAGGCACCGCCGAGGCGCACGGCTCGCCGCTCGGCGCCGATGAAGTGCGGCTCACCAAGCAGATCCTGGGTTGGGATCCCGACTCGAAATTCCTGGTGCCGGAAGAAGCGCTGACCGATTGCCGCCACGCAATCGAGCGCGGCGCCGCACTGGAAGCGGCCTGGCACGATCTGCGGACGCGCTACACCGAAGCCTACCCCGAAGCGGCCGCCGAGTTCGATGCCTGGCTGGAAGGCAAACTGCCCGATGGCTGGACCAATGCGCTGCCCAGCTTTCCGATCGACAAACCGATCGCCACTCGGCAGGCCTCCGAAAAGGTGCTCAACGCGCTGGCTCCGCTGATGCCCAATCTGATCGGCGGCTCCGCCGACCTGGCAGGCAGCACCGGCACCCAGATCAAGGGTGCCAAAAACTTTGAGCCGGAAGAGGTGGGCCGCAACTTCCACTGGGGCGTGCGGGAGCACGGCATGACCGCGGCGCTCAACGGCATGGCGGCGCACGGCGGTGTGCGCCCGTACGGGAGCACCTTCCTGGTCTTTTCCGACTACGCCAAGCCGTCGCTCCGGCTCGCAGCCATTCAGTCGTTGCCGATCGTCTTCATCGGCACGCACGATTCCATCGGCCTCGGCGAAGACGGCCCGACCCATCAGCCGATCGAACAGATGGCGATGCTCCGCGCCATGCCCAACCTGATGCTGATGCGTCCGGCCGATGCGGCGGAAACGGTCGAAGCGTGGCATGCTATTCTGGAACACAAGACCGGCCCCGTCGTACTGGTACTGACCCGGCAGAAGCTGCCGGTGTTCGACCGCTCGCGCTACGCCGCCGCCGAAGGTGCCCGCCGCGGCGCCTATATCCTGTCGGAGCCGGAGGGCGGCCCCCAGGCGATCCTGATCGCCACCGGGTCCGAGGTGCAGGTGGCACTCGCCGCGGCCGATCTGCTGATGAAAGAAGGAATCCGCGCGCGGGTGGTTTCGATGCCGTGCTGGGAACTGTTCGAGCAGCAGCCGGAAGCGTATCGCGATCAGGTGCTGCCGCCGGAGATCACCGCGCGAGTCAGCATCGAAGCCGCCGCCACCTTCGGGTGGCGCCGCTGGGTGGGCGACGCCGGTGCCATCCTCGGCATCGATCATTTTGGCGCGTCGGCGCCGGCCGCGCGGCTGTTCAAGGAATTTCAGTTTACGCCGGAGCACGCCGCCGAGCTGGTGCGGCAGGTGCTCGAGGGAGCGAAATCATGAGCACAAAGAATCCACTGGTTCGCCTGACCGAGCTGGGCCAGAGCCCCTGGTACGACTTCATCACCCGGGATCTCTTCACCAGCGGCACGCTCCAGCATCTGATCGATGCCGGCGAACTCCGCGGGATGACATCCAATCCCACAATTTTTGAAAAAGCAGTTTCCAAGAGCGATCTCTACGACGAGGACATCCGCCGGCTTTCTCGCGAGGGCCGTACTCCGGCCCAGATCTTCGAAGCGATCGCGGTGGCCGACGTGCGGAGCGCCTGCGATCTGTTCCGCCCGCTGTACGACAAGACCAACGGCGGCGATGGGCTGGTGTCGATCGAGGTATCACCCGGGGTGGCGTTCGATACCCAGGCAAGCATCAACGAGGCGCGACGGCTCTGGCACGAGGTGGATCGCCCCAACGCGATGGTAAAGATCCCCGGCACCGAAGCGGGGCTGGAGGCGATCCGGCAGTGCCTCACCGAAGGGATCAACATCAACATCACCCTGCTCTTCTCGGTGCAGCGGTACGACCAGGTGCGCGAGGCGTTCCTGAGCGCGCTGGAAGCCCGGGTCGCCAAGGGTCAGCCGATCGATCGGCTGGCGTCGGTGGCCAGCTTCTTCGTGAGCCGGGTCGATACCAAGGTCGACAAGATCCTCGACAAGCAGGGTGATCCGGACAAGCTCCGCGGCACCATCGCCATCGCCAACGCGGCGCAGGCCTATGCCGCCTTTGAAGCCACCTTCGATGGCGCGCGCTGGGCTCCGCTCGAAGCCAAGGGAGCCCAGCGCCAGCGGCCGCTCTGGGCATCCACCAGCACCAAGGACCCGAAGTACCCCGACATCTATTACGTCGAAGCGCTCATCGCACCCGATACGGTAGACACCATCCCGCCGGCCACGCTCGACGCCTATCGCGATCATGGCGACCCCAAGGTCCGGATTCGCGAAGCGATGGCCCGCGCGCCCGAGCAGCTTCGGCAGTTGGCCCGGAGCGGCATCGACCTCGCTCAGGTCACGGCAGAGCTGGAGAAAGAAGGGGTTGAGAAGTTCGCCGCCAGCTACGATGAACTGCTGGCCGGGATCGAGCATAAGGCGGGAGAACTGGCGGCTCGCTGAGTTCTCCGCTAAACTGAGGAGCGCCCTCCTGGGCGCTCCTTTTTACATTCGCTCCTCTCCCCGACGACCGGACCTGATATGTGGCGCTTCCTGCGCAGCATTTCGCTGACCTGGTGGATCATCATCTCCATGGTGGTCGGCGTGCTGATCGGCTACCTCGACAACACCCTCTGGACCCAGACCGACGTTGCGGCGCTGGTCAAGCCGCTTTCGACGATCTTCCTGCGAATGATCAAGTCGATCGTGGTGCCGCTGATCTTCGGCAGTCTGGTGGTCGGCATCGCGGGGCACGGCGACGACATGAAGCGGGTGGGCCGGCTGGCGCTCAAGTCGCTGATCTACTTCGAGCTGGTCACCTCGGTGGCGCTGTTCGTGGGGCTCGGCGCCGTGAACATTCTGAAGCCGGGCGTCGGGATCACGCTCAACGCCGCGGCTGATGAAGGGCAGCAGCTCGCAACCCATCAGACCACGCTCTCCGGCGTGCTGGAGCACACGGTTCCCGCCAGCTTCTTCGAAGCGGCGGCCAATAACGAAGTGCTGCAGATCGTCTTCTTCTCGATCCTCTTCGCGGTGGCGCTCTCGCAGGTGCGGGGCAAGGGCCGCGATGTGATGCTCGGTTTCTGCGAATCGCTCACCGAGGTGATGTTCAAGTTCACCGGGCTGGTGATGGCGTTCGCGCCGATCGGCATTGGTGCAGCCGTCGCGTACACGGTGGGCAACAGCGGCCTCGGCGTGCTCCTCAATCTGGCCAAGCTGGTTGGGACGCTCTACGTCGCGCTGGTGGTGTTCATCGTTGCGGTGCTGTTCCCCATCGCGGTGCTGACCCGGGTGCCGATTCGGCGCTTCTGGCACTGGGTCCACGAGCCGTGGCTGATCGCATTCTCCACCGCCAGTTCCGAGGCGGCTCTGCCGATCGCAATGGAGAACCTGGAAAAGATGGGTGTACCGCGGCGGATCGTCGCGTTCGTCCTGCCGACCGGATACTCGTTCAATCTCGACGGCTCGACACTCTATCTGGCAGTGGCCTCGGTGTTCGTGGCTCAGGCCGCCGGCGTGTCGATGAACCTGGGACAGCAGCTGCTGATGATGCTGACGCTGATGCTCACCAGCAAAGGGGTGGCCGCGGTACCCCGCGCGTCGCTGGTGATCCTGGCGGGAACGCTGGCGCAGTTCGGGCTGCCGTTGGAAGGCGTCGCCGTAATTCTTGGCGTGGACGCGATCATGGACATGGCCCGCACTTCCACCAACCTGCTGGGCAACTGCCTCGCGTCGGTGGTGATGGCTCGCTGGGAAAACGATTTCCATCCGGAACAGGACGGCGTGCTGGACAACTATGCGGTGCCGGTCGCCACCGAGCCGGCGGCGTTGCCGCAGCCGGAGGGTTAATCGAACAGTTCGGGCAGGTCGGAGACGCGTAACGGGCGCGAGCGCTCCAGCAGCCCCGATCGCCAGGCGGCCTCGCCCAGCACGTCCTGAGCGGAAACGCCGGCGGCACGCAGGTCGCGAATTCCGGTGTCGCGCGCGGCCTTGCTCAGCTTCTCGCCCGACGGGTGGCGAATCAGCGCGTGATGATAAAAGCGCGGAGGCGTCGGCCGGCCGAGGAGCCGAGCGAGTTGAATCTGCCGGCCGGTGGAGGAGAGCAGATCTTCGCCGCGCACTACCAGCTCTACTCCATGCCGCAGGTCGTCCACCGTTACCGCGAACTGATAGGTCCACTGACCGAGCCGGTCGCGAATCAGCAGATCGCCGCACTGCTCTGACGGCACCTGCCGCTGCGGCCCCAGTCTCTCGTCGTCAAAACACTCTTCGCTCGGTTCCAGCCGAACTCGCAGGCCGAACCCTGGTGCGGGCGCAAGCCCCAGGTCACGACAGGTACCGGGGTAGCGCATCTCCTCGTTGAAGAGGTCGGGCACCTTGCGCGCGATGTCCTTCCGCGAACAGCCGCAGACGTACACCAGACCGCGCTCCGACAGGGTGCGGACCGCCTCCTGGTACTCCGCGTCGTTGTCGCTCTGACGGTAGAGCGATGCGCCGGCGCGAAATCCGGCCGCGCTCCCTGTGTCGGGCTCAAATCCCAGCCATTCCAGATCTTCCAGCAGCGCCGATTCGTACTCCGGGCGACAGCGGGCGCGGTCGTGATCCTCGATCCGAAGCAGCACTCGCCCTCCCCGCGCGCCAGCCAGTCCCCAGACGTGGATGGCATTGACGACGTGGCCCAGATGGAGGAATCCCGTGGGGCTCGGCGCGAAGCGGGTGAGGGGATGGGGCATGGCGGAAGTTAGACGGACGGGCGGGCGGACGGACAGACGGGAAGACGGGAAGACGGACGGACGGACAGACGGACTGACGGACTGACGGACTGACGGACTGACGGACGGACAGACGGACAGTGGGCGAGAGGACGGGAAGACGGGAGGGCGGAAGGAGCGTACTCGGCGCTCGGCAACGAGGCTGGAGCGGATCGGGCGCGCGGCTCCGTGAGCGCTTTAGCGCAGGTGGCCGAGCCGGCGCTTTAGCGCCGAGAACGGAGGGCGGGCGGACCGGACCGCCGTCATCCCGAGCGAGCGAAGCGAGTCGAGGGATCTTGTCCGCCGTGCTGGTGACCGAGTCCGTCCCCTCGGGACGGCACCCCGGACGAGCCCTTTCAGGGGTATACAAGTACTTGTATACCGGCCGAACCCCGGGCGGAGCACCCGGCTTGGGTGGGGTCGCCTGGAAGGCCGGGCGGGTGGAGCGTCCTCCGGACGCGGCGCCGAGCGGTCACCGCGCCGCTGTCGCCATGCCGCCGCGCTGCTGTCGCAGCCAGCAAGATCCCTCGACGTCGCGGCCTGCGGCCGCTCGCTCGGGATGACGACCATCCGTGCGCGCCGGGTCCCCGGCTCTCCGTGTCCCGCGCCCCGTTTCCCGCTTCCCGTCTTCCCGTCTTCCCGCGTTTCC
>DASSTY010000195.1:0-13042 GCA_035707585.1 Gemmatimonadales bacterium | reverse complement strand
GTGCCGCCGTTGATGTTGAGTACTTCCCCGGTGATGTGCCGCGCCAGCGGACTGCAGAGAAACACGATCGGGCCCGCGACATCGTCGGCGGTGGCGATCCGCTGCAGCGGGATCCCGGCGGCGATCCGCTCCTTGCCGCCGCTCTGGTAGGCCGACTCGCTCATGGCGGTGTCGATCCATCCTGGCGCCACGCAGTTCACCGTGATGCGGGGAGCGCATTCGATCGCCAGCGACTTGGTGAGCGAAATCAGCGCGCCCTTGGTGGCCGCGTAATCGGCGTGGTTGGCTTCGCCCCGCTGCCCCGCGGTGCTGGAGACCAGCACCACCGCGCCGTCGCCATGCATGATCCGGAGCGCTGCACGGGTGCTGTAGAACACGGCATCGAGGTCGGCGGTAACGGTGGCGTGCCAGCGCTCGTCGGACATGTCGCGCAGCGGAGTTTCCTCCGGAGGCCAGATCCCGGCGTTGCCGACGAAGATGTCGATACCGCCGAATTGATCTTCTACCTCCTGCACCAGGCGGTCCACGGTACCGCGATCGCCCAGATCGCCGCCACCGATCCACACCCGCCGGCCGATCGCCGTAATTTCGCGCGCTACGGATTCGGCGGCCTCCTGCTGCGACCGATAGGTCAGTGCCACATCGGCGCCGGCTCGCGCCAGCATCAGCGCGGTGGCGCGCCCGACCCCGCGCGAACCACCGGTAACCAGCGCACTCCGCCCCGCCAGATCGATCATGCCTTCACCGATACGAAGAGTTCGGATTCGACCAGCTCGACGATCAGATGCTCCAGCGCCAGGTGCAGCACCTGAATCTCCGAGGTGTCGCTCGAGGCGATGACCACGGCGCGGTCGGCCAGCGCTGCCAGCTCGCCGCCACCCTTGCCCAGAAACGCGACCACCTGCACCTGCCGGTTCCGCGCGGCTCGGGCGGCCTCCAGCAGATTGCGGCTTTGCCCGCTGGTGCTGTGGAGGACCAGGACATCGCCCGGCCGGCAGTACGCCTCCACCTGCCGCGCAAAGATCTGATCGAACCCGAAGTCGTTTCCGGCGGCGGTAAGCAGTGATGTGTCGGTCGTGAGCGCGCGGGCCGCCAGTGCGGGGCGGCTTCGGGTATAGCGCACCGCGTATTCGGTAGCCAGATGCTGGGCGTCGGCGGCGCTGCCGCCGTTGCCGGCGAAGTACAGCGTGCCGCCGGCGCGGAGCACGGTGGCAAATTGTTCGGCCAGCGCCGCGATCTCCTCGGCATGCGAGGCACCCGCCTCGACCGCGCGCGCCAGCGACGCCAGCCGCGTCTGCACCAAGGCAAGCCGTGTGTCCCGGTTCATGATTCTCCCGCGAAGAGGCGGCGGAATCGACGAAACCAGCCGTCCTTGAGCACCAGCGGCGGCACCGGCTCCAGCTCCCGGTCTTCCAGAATGGCCGCCGGATTCCGGGTGCCGAGCAGTTCCGCCTGGACCTCACCGCCGCGGCTTCGCAGCAGCTCGCAGCCGGCCGCAACCTGCCGGTCGTCGCCATGATTGTCGGCGGCGATGATATCGGCCAGACCATGAGCCACCAGGCGGCGGGCCCGCTCACCGCGCGCCTGCGGTGACAGCAGCGTTGTGGCGTCGACCTGCAGCTTCGCACCGGTTTCCCGCCACCGATAGGCCGCCGTTGCGCTGCATGAGCTGTAACGTTCCGGATGCGCCACCAGCGGAACCAGGCCGAGCTCGGTCACCGACCGGAGCGCGTTGCGCACCGACTCGTCGGCGATCAACCGGGGAAACTCAACCAGCAGATAGCGGCTGCCGGCCAGGGTGAACGCCCGGATTTCGCTCGACACCGGCCGATCCAGCATCACCTCCGCACCGCGGTGCAGCCGCACCGCGGGTGGCGCGGCAGCGCGCAGCGCGTCAAACGCGCGATCGTGGGCCGGCGGCACCCCCGCTGCCGCGCGGCTCGCGAGCAGATGTGGGGTGAGGCACACATCGGTAATGCCCAGTTCGGCCATCTTCCGGAGCACACCGACCGACTGCTCCACCGAACGCGATCCGTCATCGACTCCGGGCATCAGGTGACAATGCAGATCGATCATGAACGGCCACACTCGTCTGCCAGCAGCTGGCGCGAGAACGCAGCCAGAGAAGCCGGATCCGATTGGGCACGGGCCAGCAGCGCCAGCGTAATCAGGCCATCGGCCGCCAGCAGATCGAGCGCGACCGATCGATCTCCCGAATGGCGCAGCACCCGCTGCAGTGCCTCGCAGGCAGCCGCGGCGAGGCCATCTGCAGTCTCGCCCGAAGGCAGATCATCGGCATACCAGCGGACCCGTTCCCGGAGGCGGGCAGGCGCCCGGTCGGTGTGCCGCTCGAGCCATTGGGCGGCGGTCCCGCCGGCGTCCGCTCCGCTCACGAGCCGCCTCCCAGCCATTCCGCAACCAGTGCCGGTGTCGCGGCGCGCGCGGCGGGAAGCGCCTCGGGATTGCCCGCGCCGGCCGACGCAAAATGCGGACGGCCGCCCCCCTTCCCTCCGCTCACCGCGGCGATGCGATTGACCAGATCGCCCGCCTTGCGCCCCGCCTTGACCAGGTCGTCGGTGAGCGCCACATGCACGGCGCCGCGCCCCGAGCTGCCGAACAGCACCAGCACCGCGGAGCTGCGCCCCTCACGAAACGCATCGGCAATGCGACCCAGTTCGGCGCGATCCTCCGATGTCGTGTCACCGATCGTCACCGCCACGCCGGCGATGTTCTGAGTCTCCCCACTCGCCGCCGCTCCGCCGCCGCTCCGGAGCGCCTCGGCGAGACGGCCTTCCAGCTTTTCGCGCTCTTCGATCAGTTGCGCCGCCTTGCGCACCAGATGCTCCGGCTGGGCTTTGAGCGCGTCGGCCACTTCTGCCATCCGGTCTTCCAGACTGCGCACCTGGCGGAGCGCTTCCGGTCCGGTGACCGCTTCGATCCGCCGGACCCCGGCGGCAACTCCGCCCTGCCCGGTGAAACGAAAGAGCCCGATCTGTCCGGTGGTACGCACATGCGTTCCGCCGCACAGCTCGATCGACGATCCCATTTCTACCACCCGGACAACCTTGCCGTACTTTTCAGAGAAGAATGCCATCGCGCCGAGCTTCAGCGCGTCGGGATAGGGCATCTCGCGAGTGGTAACCGGCGCGTTGGCCAGAATCAGCTCATTGACCTCCCACTCCAGGTCGCGAAGCTGCGCCGGGTCGATGGGACCATGATGAGAGAAGTCGAATCGCAGCCGCTCCGGCTCGACCAGCGATCCCTGCTGGCGCACATGGGTACCGAGCTGCTTCCGCAGCACCGAATGCACCAGGTGAGTTGCGCTGTGATTCCGTTCGATGTTGCGGCGCCGGAGTTCCGCCACCTCGGCGTGCACCGCGGTCGGCTCGAACGTTTCGGCAAAAGCGCCGCTCAGCACGGTGCCGCGGGGCGACTTGCGAACCTGGTCGATGTCGAGCCGCCAGCCTTCGCCGATCACCCGGCCGGTGTCGCTGACCTGACCGCCGGATTCCACATAGAAGGGATTTTCGCGGAGCAGAATATCGACCCGGTCGGCATCCTGCCGGAACGCCAGCAGTTCGGTGTCGGCCGAGATGGTCTGGTAGCCGACGAACGATTGATGGCCTTGGCGCAGCTCGCGCCAGTCATCGGGATTTGTCACGATCACCGCGGGTGCGCCGTTGGCGGAGCCGCCCCGCCGGGCCGCACGTGAGCGCTCACGCTGCTCCTCCAGCGCGTGCTCAAACCCGGCCAGGTCGACATCGTAACCGTGCTCACCGGCGATGATCTGCGTGAGATCGATCGGGAATCCGAAGGTATCGTACAGCCGGAAGGCCTCGGTCCCGCTGATGGTATCGCCGCCGCCGGCGAACAGTTCCTCCAGCCGCTTGAGCCCATCGCCGATGGTTTCGAGAAAGCGCTCTTCCTCGGTGCGGGTCACGTCACGAATGAAGTCCGCGCGGGCCACCAGTTCGGGATACGCCTCTCCCATGATCGCCACGACGTTTTCGGTTAGCGGCGCCAGAGTCGGCTCGCGCCGGCCCAGGAGCCAGGCGTGGCGCACCGCCCGTCGAAGGATTCGGCGGAGGACGTAGCCGCGCCCCTCGTTTCCGGGATACACGCCATCGGCCAGGAGGAAACTGACCGCGCGGGCATGATCGGCCAGAACACGATACGACGCACGGTCGCTCCCATTCCGATCGTAGCCTCGTCCCACCAGCTCGCCCACCCGATCGAGCAGCGGCTGGAAGAGATCGGTATGAAAATTGTCGTCCTCGCCCTGCATGACCGCAGCGATCCGTTCGAGGCCGGCGCCGGTATCGATGGACGGTCGCGGCAGCGGCGTCAGCGTGCCATCGTCCGCGCGATCGAACTGCATGAACACAAGATTCCAGATTTCCAGGAACCGCCCCGCTTCGGCCAGCTCCGCAAACTCGTCCCGGCCCAGCTCGACCGGCGCGTCACCGGGCTGCCACTCCAGGTCCACAAAGATTTCGCTGGACGGACCGCAGGGGCCGGTGTCGCCCATCTGCCAGAAATTGTCTTCGTCGCCCAGGCCATAAATCCGTTCGTGCGGGAGGCCCGCCACTTCATGCCAGAGCGCGCGGGCCTCGTCGTCGGTATGGTGGACCGTTGCGCGAAGCCGATCGGGCGAGATGCCGAGATACTCGGGACTGGTGACGAATTCCCAGGCGAGGGCGATGGCGTCGCGCTTGAAGTAGTCGCCGAACGAAAAGTTGCCCAGCATTTCGAAGAAGGTGTGGTGCCGCCGGGTATGACCCACCTGTTCGAGATCGTTGTGCTTCCCGCCGGCGCGCACGCACTTCTGGACCGTGGTGGCACGGTTGTAGTCGCGCTGCTCCTGGCCGAGGAAGACCCGCTTGAACTGCACCATGCCGGCGTTGGTGAACAGCAGCGTTGGGTCGTCGGCGGGCACCAGGGACGATGAGGGCACCTCGCGGTGCCCTCGGGCGACGAAGAAATCGAGAAAACGACGACGGATTGTGGCCGATTGCATGGGGCGGAATATAGGGGCCCCGAGGCGGCATCGGAAAGGCGAGCAATGCGCGCCGGCCGGCGCGGAATGGGCTTAGCGGCCGTCCAGTACCCGATCGACCATGGTGGTGATTGCGGACCCGCCATAGCCGCGCCGTGCCAGGTAGGCGAGCACCCGGCGCCGGCGCACCGGGCGGGGAAGCCCGTCGAGCTGCTGGGCCCGGCGCAGCGCCAATTTGCGCGGGGCATCGTCGGGATCGATGCCGTCGGGCCATTGCTCCGCAATGGCGCGGTCGATCAGCGGCCGGGCCACCCCGCGCGCCAGGAGATCGTGAACCAGCCGCCCGGGGCCACGGCCGCGCGCCGCTCTGGTCTGGACAAAATGGACCGCGAACGCCGCGTCGTTGAGGAGACCGGCATCTTCGGCGCGATCCAGCGCCGCCGCGACGGCTTCGCGCGGCTGGCCCTTGGCGATGAGACGGCGCTCCAGCGCGCGGCGGGCGTAGGCGCGCTGGCTCAGTGCCCGGATGACGCTGCGGTAAGCGGCTTCGACATCGGCCGCCCGGCCGAGCCGCTGGTGCAGCTCCGGATCGATGAGCCGGCCGGGCGCCAGCCCTTCGGCTTCGGCGACAGATCGTGCAATAGTGCAGTAGAGCGACCCGGCAACCCGCACGCGAACCGCGTGCGGATGCCGCGGGTCGGGCTCCACCGCGGCAATCCGCGGTGGAGACTCCGCCCGGTATTCGGGCATGACCGCAGCCGGCGCGGCCAGCCTACTCCTCCTCGTCTGCCCCGGCGCCAACTTCCACCGGCTTCATGCCCAGCAGTTCCTTGACCTTTTCTTCGACTTCGGCCATGAGCGCCGGGTTGTCCTTGAGGAACAGCTTGGCGTTTTCCCGTCCCTGGCCGATCCGCTGATCGCCATAGGAATACCAGGCGCCCGACTTCTGGATGATGCCCGCCTCACTGGCCAGATCCACCAGCAGCGAGGTGTGGCTGATCCCTTCGTCGAACATGATGTCGAACTCGGCCTGGCGGAACGGCGGCGCCACCTTGTTCTTGACCACCTTGACCCGCACGTGGTTGCCGATGACGGCCTCGCGCTCCTTGACCGGACCGATCCGGCGGATGTCCAGCCGTACCGACGCGTAGAACTTGAGCGCCTTGCCACCGGTGGTGGTTTCGGGGTTGCCGAACATGACACCGATTTTTTCGCGGAGCTGATTGATGAAGACCACCGCCGTGTGCGAGCGGTTGATGGCGCCGGCCAGCTTGCGAAGCGCCTGGCTCATGAGCCGGGCCTGGACACCGACGCTGGCATCGCCCATATCGCCTTCGATTTCGGCCTTGGGCACCAGCGCCGCGACCGAGTCGATGACGACGATATCGACCGCGCCGGAACGCACCAGGATGTCGACGATTTCGAGCGCCTGCTCGCCGGTGTCGGGCTGCGACACCAGAAGATCTTCCACGTTGACGCCCAGCTTGCGCGCGTATTCGATGTCCAGCGCGTGCTCCGCGTCCACATAGGCCGCTACCCCGCCCATTCGCTGCACGCTGGCCACCAGGTGAAGACAGAGCGTGGTCTTGCCCGAAGATTCGGGCCCGTAGATTTCGGTGATCCGGCCCCGGGGCACACCCCCGATGCCGATCGCCGCGTCCAGATTGATGGCGCCCGTCGGGATTGCCCCGATCTTGACGCGGGGGGTGTCCGCTCCCATCCGCATGATCGACCCCTTGCCCAGTTGCTTCTCGATCTGCGAGATGGCCAGCCCCAGCGCCTTGCGGCGATCGGCTTCGAGTCGGCTCTCGTCAGCCATGGTGAACCTCGGTATTAGTGTGACGTGTTTTGCTACATGTGAAAACCAGAACCCAATATATTACCGAACATCCTCCGAAGCAAGAGTTTTATTATGGAGCATTTTGCTACACCTGCTACCACCTCCCAGCCAACCGCCACGCATCCTCCACATGCTCCACCTGCGGCTCGCCAGGACGATTGTCGTACACCGCAACCAGATCGAACCGGTAGGTGTCCTCTTCCCGCCCGAACCGGAGCCGCCAGAGCTCAGCCACCTTGGCCAGCGTTCGCTGCTTGGACCGCCCCACCGCCTCCAGTGGCGTCCCAAAATCGGCTGAGCGGCGGGTCTTGACCTCCACGAACGCGACCACCGGCCCCCGCCGGATGATCAGGTCCAGATCGTGCCGGCCCAGCTTGAATCGGTGGGCCTCGACGTTCCAACCGCACGACGTGAGATAGGCCAGCGCTACCTGCTCGCCCCAGAGCCCCCGGAGCTGGCGGGCGTCTTCCCACTCCTGGGTGGGCACGAAACGACGAAGCGGCGGCATGGGCCCAAACTACTGGCTCTCATGCCGCCGCCCGCATCTACTTTGCGCGAGACGGTGCCGTTTGATGCAACCCGTCCGGCCGCGTCAGGTGTATTCGTCGAGCTGGTCGGTGCCGATCAGAACTTCCCGGGGTTTGCTCCCATCGGGCGGCCCCAGAATCCCCGCGAAGTAGAGTTGATCGATGATCCGCGCGGCACGGCCGTAGCCGATTCGGAGCCGCCGCTGGAGCAGCGAAGTCGAGCCGCCCTGGTTATTGACGCACGCCTCCGCTGCTTCACGGAACAGCGGGTCGCGGTCGCCATCGGGTGCGCCGGGACCTCCCTCTTCACCCTCACCGGTGGCCGCGCGCACCATCTCCAGGATATCGGCTTCCGGGGCCGACTCCACTTTGGCTGCCTTGCTCTCCCGCTTGAGCCGCTGCGACTCGAACCAGCCCATTACTCGCTCGGACTCTTCGGTGGCGATGAACGCTCCCTGGATCCTCACCGGCTCGCTCTTGCCGGGCGGCAGGAACAGCATATCGCCGTTGCCCAGTAGTGACTCCGCGCCGTTCTGATCGAGAATGGTGCGGCTGTCCACCTTGGACGCGACCCGGAACCCGATCCGGCTCGGGAAATTGGCCTTGATGAGACCGGTGATCACATTCACGCTGGGGCGCTGGGTGGCCAGGATCAGATGAATGCCGATCGCCCGCGCCTTCTGCGCCAGCATCGCCAGCGGCGTCTCCACTTCGGACTGCACGGTCATCATCAGATCGGCCAGCTCGTCGACGATCATGACGATGAATGGCAGCCGGCCTTCGCGATAGGTTTCGTCTTCCGGCTCGGGCGGCGGAGTGTCGGGCGCCTCTGCCGAGATGGTGGAAAGCGTCGCCTTGGGCCGCGGCGGATTCTTCAGCGGTTTGCCGCTCTCCACCTTCGCGTTGAAGTCTGCCAGATTGCGCGCGCCGTTGGTCTGCAGCAGTTCGTAGCGGCGGTTCATTTCCAGCACCGCCCACTTGAGCACCGCCGCTGCATCGTTGTTGTTGGTGACGACCTTGTGCCGCAAGTGTGGCAGCGCGTTGTAGACCGACAGCTCGACCATCTTGGGGTCGATCATCAGCAGCCGGAGGTCTCGCGGGGTATAGCGGTAGACCAGACTGGTAATGATGGTATTGATCGCTACCGACTTGCCCGACCCGGTCTGGCCGGCGATCAACAGGTGGGGAGTCTTGGTGAGATCCGCCACCACCGGGCGGCCTTCCAGATCCTTGCCCAGCGCGATCGGCAGCGCCGCCTTTTCAGCGGCGCGGGCCCACTCGGCAGATTCCAGCACTTCCCTGAGCGTCACCATCCGAGCGGTGGGGTTGGGCACTTCGACGCCAACCGCTCCCTTGCCCGGCAGCGGCGCGACCCGGATCGACGGCGCCCGCATCGTGATCGCGAGATCATCGGCCAGGGCAATGATCCGTCCCGCCTTTACACCTGAAGCGGGCACGACTTCGAACTGGGTGACGACCGGGCCGGTGGTGCGATCGGCGATGGAGCCATCAACCTTGAAGGTGCGGAGCGTCTCCAGGAGCGCTTCGCCCAGCCGATCCAACTCGGCTTCGCCGGCGTCAATATCCTGCTTGGGTGGCGAGGCGAGCAGCTCGATCGGTGGCAGCTCATCGTCGCTGCCGTCCGCTTTGGGCGCCCATGGTGCCAATGGCTCGAGGACGCCCTTCTTCGGCTTCTTCTGTTTGTCGGGCTTGCGCTGCGGTTTCGCACCGGCGGCTGCCATCACCGGCTCGGGCTCGGCGTCGTCGTCGGCGACCACGCCGGCGAGCGCCGCGCGGCGCCGGCGCGGCTGCGGCGCCGGCTCCTCCTCCGGCTCGGCGCCGCGTTCCAATCGCTGCAGCGGGTGCCAGGCAAAGGTGAGCAGCGTGAGCGCGGAGAGACCCAGGAATCCCAGGAGGAGCGCCCCGGCGACGCCGATCTTGCCGCGGACGCCGATGGCAAAGAACCCTGGCAGCCAACCCGACACACTGCCTGCAACGTCCCGCTGGGCAAAATCAGGAAGGAGATCGGCCCGCTGGACGTCGGTAATGATGCCGAGCACGTAGGGCACCAGCAGCGAGAGGCCGGCGATCAGAAGCGCCGCGCGCTTCATGTCGAGCCGCGGCAGCCGATCGAACCCGGCCAGCGCCAGACCGATGCCGAGCACCGGAAGGCCCAATGCACCCGCGCCGAAGACCTGCCAGAGCAGATGCCCCAGACTGTGGCCGACCGGACCGGTTACCGGCACGGGCAGCAGCGTCAGCCCCAGGAAGCAGCCGACCGCCAGCGCAGCGATCGCACCTAGCCGGCGGCGGGAATCCGGATTCATGGAGTCACCAGCGTAACGCGCCGGTCGTGAAACTGCGCCAGCACCGGATACGCATCCACCCGTGCCGCGGCAGTCACATCATCGCGAAAACCCAGCCGGACCAGTTCCCGCCCGCCCCGGCTGGTAAGAAGTGCACGTTCCCAGCGGTCGCCGTAGCGGCGCACCAGATCGAGCGCGGCGAGCGCGGCGTCGTTGAGCCCCTTGCGGCGGCGATGCCCACCCAGCGCCGCGAGCGCCAGTTGCCCCGCACAGTAGGCGTCATCCAGTGCGAAGGCCTGTTCCCGGCCGGCACAGAGGATGATCAGGTCGCCGTCCCGCTCCCAGATTTCGCGGGCGCGAGCGCCGGCGACACCGAGATTGCCGGCACATGCCGGATACACGGCGCCGGCGCCCTGCGCCGCCAGCAGCGCGCGGGTACCGTTGGTGGTGGTCATGACCAGCGTGCGTCCGCGCACTACTTCGTCGGTCATGGCGAGTGGGCTGTTGCCGAGCGCGAAGCCGGGAATCGGAAGGCAGTTGAGCTCGCCGGTCAGCAGCACATCGCCGCTGCCCAGCGTCTGCTCCAGCCGCCTGGCATCTTCGGCCGAGGCAACCGGAATGATGGCGCGCGCGCCATGCGCGAGCGCAGCGCACATCACCGTGGTGGCGCGCAGGATGTCGATCACGAAGACCGAACGACCGGCGATTTCGCCGGCCGAAAGCCCGGCCGGCGAAAAGACAACGTCGAGTGTCATGCTTCAGGACGGAAGAGCTGGGACTCCCGCTCGAGAAAGCGCGTGTCGATAGTGCCCGCCATGAAATCGGGATGGCGGATGACCCGGGCCAGGAACGGGATCGTCGTAGTGATCCCCTCGATGATAAAACCATCCAGCGCCTGGCCCATCCGGGTGAGCGCCTCGGCGCGGGTATTCCCGTGGACGATCACCTTGGCCAGCAGCGAATCGTAGAACGGCGGCACCGTGTAGCCGGCGTAGACGTGCGTGTCTACCCGCACGCCCGGCCCGCCGGGCGGATGATAGGCGGTGATCACCCCGGGCGACGGCTGAAAGTTGCGATAGGGATCTTCGGCGTTGATCCGGCATTCGATGGCATGACCACGGAGGAAGCGCCCGTCGCCCTGGAAACTGATCGGTTCGCCGGCAGCGACCCGGATCTGCTCCTTCACCAGGTCGAAACTGGTGACCATCTCGGTCACCGGATGCTCCACCTGGATCCGGGTGTTCATCTCCATGAAATAGAACGAGCCGTCGGTGTCGAGCAGAAACTCCAGCGTCCCGGCGCCAACGTAGCTGATGTTGCGGGCCAGGCTTACCGCCGCGTCGCCCATCCGCTCGCGGAGGGCGGAATCCAGCGCCGGGCTGGGACTCTCCTCGATCAGCTTCTGATGGCGACGCTGCACCGAGCAGTCCCGCTCGCCCATGTGGACCACGGTGCCATGGGTATCGCCCATGACCTGGATTTCCACGTGACGCGGGTGCTCCAGATACTTCTCGACGTACACCGCGCCGTTGCCGAAGGCGGAGAGCGCCTCGTTCTGCGCCAGCCCGAACATCTGACCGAACTGATCGGCGTTGTGGACGATCCGCATCCCCTTGCCACCACCGCCCGCGGTGGCCTTGATGATGACCGGGAAACCGATCTCCCGGGCCATCGCCAGCGCGTCATCCACATCTTCGATCGTGCCGGGCGAGCCGGGTACCGTCGGCACACCGGCTTCCTTGGCCAGCCGCCGCGCCGTCGCCTTGTCGCCCATCTGCCGGATCTGATCGCCGGTGGGGCCAATGAACGTGATGTTGGACGCGCGGCAGGTGTCGGCGAATTCGGCGTTCTCCGCCAGAAAGCCGTAGCCCGGATGGATCGCATCGGCCCCGGTGATCTCCGCCGCCGCGATCAGCGCCGGAATCTTGAGGTAGGAGGCCCGCGAGGGCGGCGGGCCGATGCAGACGTCGTCGTCCGCGAAGCGCACGTGGAGCGACTCGCGGTCTGCCTCGCTGTACACCGCGACCGTTTCCAGCCCCAGCTCGTGGCAGGCGCGGATGACCCGCAGGGCGATCTCCCCGCGGTTGGCAATCAGAACCTTCTTGAACATCAGGGTGTGAATTCCTGTGAGCTCGAAAGGCTCGCCTGACCGGTGATGTCGCTGAAGGTGCGGTCCGAGGCCGAATCGATACCCGATACCCGGAGCGCAAATTCACTGGGGTTGGTGGAGTAGAAGAGCGCGCTCTCGTAGGAGATCGCTCCCTCCTTGTACCACCGCATCAGCGACTGATCGAACGACTGCATCCCGTACTGCACGGTGCCTTCGGCGATCAGATCGGGAATGTTCAGCGCCTTTTCGATATCGCGGATGTTATCGGCCACCGCCGCCGTGTTGATCAGCACTTCGGCTGCCGGGACGCGGCCCCGTCCGTCGCTCCGCGGTACCAGGCGGAGCGAGACCACCGCCTGCAGCGCCGTCGAGAGCAGCGCCCGAATCTCCTGATGCTGGTGCGGCGGGTAAAAGGAGATCGCCCGGTTGATCGTCTGGGTGGCGTCGGTGGTGTGCAGCGTCGAGAACACCAGGTGCCCGGTGTCGGCCGCCTTGAGCGCGGTGTCGAGCGTTTCCATGTCGCGGATCTCGCCGATCAGGATGACGTCGGGATCCTGCCGGAGGACGTGCCGCAGCGCCGCGCCGAACGACAGCGTGTCGCTGCCGACCTCGCGCTGCGAGATGTTGCTCATCACGTCGCGATGGAGAAACTCGATCGGGTCTTCGATGGTGATGACGTTGACCCGGCGATGATGATTGATGTGGTTGATCATCGCCGCGAGCGCAGTGGATTTGCCCGAGCCGGTGATACCGGTGACCAGAATCAGCCCGCGAGGCTTGAGCGAGAGGGTTTCCAACACGTCCGGGAGCGAGAGCTCCTGGATGGTCTTGATTTCGTAAGGAATGGCCCGAAAGGCGAAAGCCAGGGTGCCGCGCTGCTGATAGATATTGGTGCGGAACCGGCCGACTCCCGGCACGCCGATCGCAAAGTCCGCTTCCTTTTTTTCGGCGAACTCCTTGACCTGTCGCGGCGTCATGATCTGCTCGGCCAGCTGCTTGAGATCTTCCGGCTTGAGCGGCGGCATTTCCAGCCCGCTCAGCTCGCCGTTGACGCGGATCATCGGAGGCCGCCCCGCCTTGAGCAGCAGGTCGGAGCCGTTCCGCTGCACCATCTGGCCGATGGCGCCCTTGAAGTTGAAGGCCGGAGCCGGTGCCTGCGGCGCAGGCGTTGAATCAGCCATTGGGATCGACCCGGAAAAGGACCTGTCCAAATTCCACCGGCTGGGAATCCTCGACACAGATTTCGCGGACCACGCCGGATAT
>DASSTY010000194.1:0-2580 GCA_035707585.1 Gemmatimonadales bacterium | reverse complement strand
TCCGCCAGTCCGCCAGTCCGCCAGTCCGCCAGTCCGCCAGTCCGTCTGTCCGCCCGTCCGTCAGTCCGCCAGTCCGTCAGTCCGCCCAGTCTCTCTGGCCCATCATCCAGGGCGGCACCTACGACGATCTCCGGCGCCGGTCGCTGGCCGGCATCCTCGACCGCGGCGACTGGACCGGCATCGCCATCGGCGGCCTCTCGGTTGGTGAGCCCAAGCCGGTGATGCACCGGATATTGGAAACGCTCCAGCCGGTCCTGCCCACTGCCACGCCGCGTTATCTTATGGGAGTGGGATTTCCAGCCGATCTGCTGGAAGGAATCGCCCGGGGAGTCGATCTCTTCGACTGCGTGGCGGCCACCCGCAACGGCCGGCACGGCAGCGCCTGGACGGCGGATGGCAAAGTCAATATCCGGGGGGCGGCGCACCGGCTTTCCGATGAGCCGCTCGATCGGGAGTGCGACTGCGAAGTCTGCCTTCGTTTTCCCCGCGGCTACATTCGCCACCTGTTCGTGGCCGAGGAAATGTTGGGGCTCCGGCTGGTTTCGCTGCACAACATTCGATTCCTGGTCCGTCTGGCCGAGCAGTCGCGCGCGGCGATCGAGGCGGGCACCTTTGAGCACTGGAGCCGCGAGTGGCTTCAGCGTCACTATAGCCGAGGAGACACGTGAACACCCTCTTCCTGCTCATGGCTCCCGCCGGCAACTCCGGTGGCGGCGGCCTCTCGATCCTGCTGATCCAGGTTGTCGCCATCGGTGCCATCTTCTGGTTCCTGATTCTGCGACCCCAGAGTCAGGCCCGGAAGCGGCACGCCGAAATGCTGGCCGCTCTCAAGAAAGGCGACGAGGTGCTGACCAGCGGCGGCATAGTTGGCAAGGTGAAGGACATCCGCGAGGTCGATCTGGGCAAGGCAAAGGAATCGCGCGTCACCATCGAAACCGGCACCAGCACGGTGGTAGTGGAGCGCTCGCGGATCATCCGGATCGGCAATCTGACGTCGCCGGGAGCAACGGGATGAGTTTGCGGCCTCTGCACCTGCTTGGTTCGCCGGTGCTCCGGCAGCAGAGCACCCAACTGCCCGACGTCACCGATGAGACGCGGCAGTTCATCGACGACCTCTTTGAAACGATGGATGCCGCCGGCGGCGTCGGGCTGGCAGCCAACCAGGTGGGTGTGGCGCTGCGGGTGGCGGTGGTCGATGCCGAGGGCAACCGCTTCGCGATGGTGAACCCGATCGTGGTTCAGCGCGAGGGGAGCGCCACTCAGGAAGAAGGCTGCCTGTCGATTCCCGACCTCTTCGGCGACGTGACCCGCCCCGAGCGGGTCGTGCTGGAAGCGCTCGATCGCGAGGGGCAGCCGTTCCGGCTGGAAGCGGCGGGACTCACGGCCCGGGCCATTCAGCACGAAATCGATCACCTCGATGGCGTGCTCTTTCTGGATCACCTCGGCCCGATCCGCCGCAAGATGCTGCTGGCCAAGTGGAAGAAGGAGCATAAGAACGACGCGTCGTACCTCAAGGAGGTCGCTGCACCACCTACCCGGCCGGGGTGATGCGAGTCGTCTTCTTCGGAACCCCGCTCTTCGCAGCTCGCTCGCTGCTGGCCCTGCTCGAGGGCGGGATCGAAGTGGCAGGAGTGGTAACGCAGCCCGATCGGCCGCGGGGACGCTCCCATTCAACGCTGGTGGCGCCGCCGGTCAAGGAAGTGGCGCTGGCATCGCGGCTGCCGGTGCTGCAGCCGGAGCGCCCGCTGGGCGATGTGTTCCTGGCGGCGCTGCGTCATCTCCGCCCGGAGCTGGGAGTCGTGGTAGCATACGGGCACATCCTGCGGCCGCCGGTGCTGCAGCTCCCGCCCCGGGGCATGATCAACCTGCACGCCTCGCTCCTGCCGGAGCTGCGCGGTGCGGCGCCGATCAACTGGGCGATCCTGAACGGCGCGGCGCGCACCGGCGTCAGCGTCATGCAGATGGAAGCGGGGATGGACAGCGGCCCGGTGTACCAGCGAGTGGAGACGCCGATCGGCCCCCAGGAAACGGCGGGCGAGCTGACCACCCGGCTGGCCGATCTGGGCGCCCGCGCGCTGCTCGAAACGGTGCAGCAGCTGGAGCAGGGACCGCTGATCCCGGCACCGCAGGACGACGGCGCGGCGACCTTCGCACCGAAGATCGAGCGCGCCATGGCGCGGCTCGACTGGGGTGAATCGGCGCCGGCACTGAGCCGGCGGGTTCGCGCTTTCGATCCGGCGCCGGGAGCGTGGAGCACCCTGGACGGCGCCGAGATCAAGTTCTTCGGCGCGCGGACGGCTGGCGGTGAAGCGGCGGCCGCTCAACCCGGCACCGTGCTGGAGACGGGCGACGAGCTGGCGATCGCAACGGGAAACGGCGTGCTCCGTATCGCCGAGGTACAGCCGGCCGGCCGGAAACGGCTGGGCGTGGCCGCCTGGGCCCGCGGACGCGGCGCCGCGCCGGGCCAGCGGTTCACCTGAGCGCCGCGCAGTGAGGCCGCTCCCGCGGCTTCATGCCGTTACCGACGCGCGGGTGCTGGCCCTCCCCGACCTGGGCCTGCGCGCGGCGGCGATTGCGGCG
>DASSTY010000193.1:0-5321 GCA_035707585.1 Gemmatimonadales bacterium | reverse complement strand
CCGGTGAGCCGCGACCTGAGCCCCAACCGGATCACCACGATCCTCAATTACGTCAAGAACAATCCGGTCCAGCCGACCCCGCCGCCGGCCGGCGATGCAGTGGTTGCCGAAGGAGGGAAGTGACATGTCACGGCTTCGGCTGTTTCCGATTGCGTTGGTGCTGGCGATTGCGTGCGAATCGCCGGCCAATCCACCGGCTCAGCAGGCCGGAGTGCAGCCGGCGGCGATTCCGTTCACGCTGAAGTTCACGCCAGTGACCTGGTCCGGCCCCCGCCTGCCGGCGCTGCAGTCCTATACCTGGGGCTCGTGGAACGGGATCTGGATCGTCTTTGGCGGGCGAATCAACCAGGGACTGCATCACTTCGGCCAGACCGGACAGAACTTCCCGGTGGACAGCACCAACCGATATCTCTGGGTCATCGATCCGATGGCGCAGACGGTTGATTCGTTTCTGCTCACAAGGCTGCCGGATTCGCTCTGGCCGGCGCTCACCAGCGACAACCAGAATTTCTGGATGGACCGCACCCGAAACATCCTCTACACCACCGGCGGCTACGGCTGGACTGCCGACTCGAGCACGATGACGACCTTTGGCCAGATCACTGCGGTGGACGTGCCCGGAGTCATCAATGCGGTCAGGCAGAAGGCATCGCCGGCGAAGGTGGCCGCCTGCTTCCGGATGCGGCGTGATGCCCGGTTCGCCGTGACCGGTGCGGTACTCGACAACATCGGCGGAACGTTCATTCTACCCTTTGGCCAGTACTTCGATGGCCAGTACCGGGCGTTCGGTCCGAGTGCAGCCGAGTCGAGTAGCGGGAAGCCATTCACCCAGCGCTACACCAATCAGATTGCACTCTTCACGCTGAATCCGCGCGACTCAACGCCAACTGTGCTGGCGTATACCGCGCTCACCTCCGCCGACACCGCTCAGCCCTACCACCGGCGCGACGGCAATTTCGTGGACGACGTTGATCCGGCGACGGGAACGTTGCGACTGGCCGGCTTTGGCGGGGTGTTCCCGCCGGGGGTCATTGGCGCATACGACGACGCGGTTTACGTGACGGGGCAGGCGGCCACAGTCGATACCGCGCTGCATCAGCGATTCAATGCCTATGAGGCACCAGTCATCCCCCTGTGGGACAGCGCCGGCCGAGCCACCTATCATGCGTTCTTCGGCGGCATCAGCGGCACCTATTACTTCCAGAGCAGTGAAGAGGATTCTGCCTACCGCGTGGTTACCAAGCAGGGAAGAAACGACGGCTTGCCATTCGTCGCCGACATCTCGGTTCTGGTAAACCGGGCCGACAGCGCGCCGCAATACCGCGAGTGGATTCTGCCGGTACCTACCACGAGCGATACTGCGCTGGTAGGTGCCAGTGGCGCGTTCATTCCCAGCCATAAGCTGTTCACCGGCCAGGTGATGACGGACAACGGCGTGATCCGGCTCGATCGGATTGGACCGGGCAAATCGATACCGATCGGCTGGGTCTACGGAGGGATCCAGGCGCAGAATCCGCTGCCGCTGGAGCCCAGCACCGGCACCGCCGCGACCAATCTGCTGATGGGAGTTACTCTGACGCGAACGCCTATGGGCGCGATTCCGGCGAGCGCAGGGAATTCGGCGAAGCCGCCGTATTCGCCGTACCCGCATCACTGAGTTCGTCGTCGGCGGCGGTATACGGCTGCAGTGCGGCGCGAGCCCACTCGGGCACGCTGCTGAACCGCACGGTAAAGCCGAGCGGATCGCTCGACAGAACTTTTCCGAAGAGGGCGCTGGGTCCGTCGCCGGCGTCGGCCGCCTGGTCGAGCGTCATCCAGACATTGGTCAACGGTTCCGGCGCCGCTGCATCGGCGGCGCCCAGCACGATGCGGCAGCTCTCCTGAGAGGGCGCCAGTGCAACGATCGACGCCGGCTGCGGCTGGCGGGTCATCGATTTTCCTTCCAGCGGCGCCCACGCGATGGGAACCGGTTCCGGCAGCGTCAGCAGCGGGTCGCTCTTCTGCCGGTCCAGTTCTACCTGCCAGGCCCCGCCAATCCCGCCGACGTCGTACAGCACGATCGGTGCGGGCGACCCCTTGGGTCGGACGGTGCGCTCGCCGTCGATCCGCAGCGGCGCCGACACCGCCGAACGAGTGCTCTCCGACATGAGGATCTGTCCCGGCAGCGTGTAGGATTCGATTCGCGATGCGAGATTGACCGCGGCACCGACCACTCCGTACTTGGCGCGCTTCTCCGATCCGATGCTGCCTACCACCACCTCGCCGGTGTGCAGCCCAATCCCCATCGAGACCTCTGGCAGTCCCGCCGCGCGATTTCTGGCATTCACTTCGGTCATGGTGTGCTGCATCGCCAGCGCGCACGCTGCCGCGCGCTCGGCGTCGTCGTCGCGCAGGGTGGGCGCGCCGAAGATGGCCAGGATGGCGTCGCCGATGAATTCGTCGATGGTGCCCTGATGCGCCATGATCACCTCGGTCATCGCGCCGAGGTAGTTGTTGATGATGGTGACCACGGTTTCCGGGGCGAGTGATTCGGCGGTGACGCTGAAGTCGCGCAGATCCGCCATCAGGATGGTGACCTGGCGCTTTTCTCCGCCCAGGTGCGACCCGGCGGAGGTGTCGAGCAGGCTGTCGACGATGTCGTCGCTGAGGAACCGGCCGAAAGTCCGGCGAATGAACTGGTTGCGGGCTTCGAGCTGGCCGGTGCGCTCGCGCACCTTCTCTTCCAGCCGCTCCACCAGCTGCGAGTTGTCGAGTGAGATCGCGATCTGGCCCGACAGCAGCGTCAGGATCTCCAGGCGCTCGGCGGTAAAGGCGCCGGGAGTGGCGTTGTTCTCCAGATAGAGCACGCCGGTCAGTTCGCCCTGCCGCAGCAGCGGAGCGCAAAGAATGGAGCGAGCGCCGGCCCGTTTGACATAGGGATCGTGGGCCCAGGCCGGATCGGCAGTCGCGTCGGCGATCACGGCACTTTCGCGCGAATGCAACACGTAGTTGATCACCGAATGCGCCGCGCCGTGGTAGGCGGCCAGTGGCGTCGCCTGCATGGTGTGCGCCGGCTCGCCCACCTTCCCGTCGGCCTGGACCAGGAACCCAGTCCCCTCCTTGAGCAGCAGCACGCCGCGTTCGGCGCCGGCATTCTCCAGCACGATGCCGAGCAGCGTATCGAGCAGCACCGGCAACTGAACGGCGCCTGAAATCGCCTGCGACGATTTGACCACGGTGAAGAGATCGAGCGGCGCGGCGCCGCCGATTCCCGCCTCGCTGCTGCGGAGCGACAGCTCGGGGTGACGCTCGAGTAGCGAATCGGCCAGCGCGGTGGCGCCCCAGCTTCGCCACGCGGCCAGCGCTTCGGTGCGATGGAACCGGGCAGCCCGCCTCCGTTCCAGCGCGTCGGCCGCTTCGGCGGCCCGTTCCGAGGCGAGCCCTTCGATTGCGAGGTGTCCCGCCTGCCGCGCCGCTTCGGCGGCCCGCTCGAACCAGCTCAAAGCGGCAGCAGTGCGCTCATCGAGCCAGGCGCGCTCGCCTTCCAGCATGAATTGGCGGTCGCGGAAATTGTCGGGCGCGTGGTGCGACCATCGGCGATGCCGGCGGATCGCCCGGCGGAGCAGCGACGCGGCGCCGGGATCCCGGCCTCGCGCCGCCGCGATCGCCGCCCAGAAGTGCTGATCGGCGATCTGCTGCAGGCCGGCCGAAGACTTGAGATAGCGGGCCGAGCTCGCGGCCGCCGCGCGCGCCGCCTCCAGTTCGCCGCGGAGGACCCGCGTCTGGAGCAGGGTGATCCAGTAGATATGGGCGAAGTGGGGCGATCCGTAGCTTTCGAGTGTCGGCTCGAACGCGGCGGCATCGAACTCGTCGTCGCTGAACGACGACGGATCGGTTGTCAGCCCCTGCAGGTTGCGGATTGCCTGGCGCACCGCCGTCACGGCGCCCAGTGGCTCGTGGCCCTGCACCGACAGGAGAAAATCCCGCCGGCCTTCCGATTCGTCCCACACCCCAGTGAACGGGACACCGCGCAGCCACTGATTGTAGACCATCCCGGCGCAGGCGCAGCCGGCGTGGAAGAAGTCGCCGCTGTCGATACCGGCCTGATACGCCGTCCGGAAATACGATTCGGTGGTGGCCCAGGGGCTGGACCAGGGGTGGGCAAAGTAGCCGTAGACGAAATTGACCTCGGCCCGCTGCTGGCGATTATCGAATTTGTCGATCAGCCCCAGCACCAGCCGGCCAAAGTCGCGGCCGGCCTTGGCGTTTCCCAGGATGCCGCCGTTGAAGATGACGCCATACGCCAGATAGCCGATCGTTGAATCGGCGGTGTTGCCGTGGCTCAGACTCTCGTTGACGATCCGGGTGCAGATCTGGACGCAGAGCTCCGGCCGCATCTGAAAGGCGCACTTGGAAACGATCGCCATGAACCGGAGCGCCAGCATCTGGCGCTGGTCACTCAGCACCGGCCCATCGACCAGTGCGGGAATATTCTTGCGGCGGAGCCGGATGCGGGCCCGGAGGAAGTCGGCAATGAAGAGCGGCGGAACGAAGCGCGGCGGCAGCCGGATGCCGAACAGCCGTGCCGCTTCGAGCCCGGTTTCGAATGCCCGGCGGAATTGGGCGCGGTTGGTGAAAAAATGAATCTGGCGCTCGTAGACCCGACCTCTGGCGAAATCGTCGGCCGCGAGCCCCAGCGCGCGAGTGAACGCTGCTTCGGCTTCCTGATCGTGGCCCAGCGGGTGTTCGCACTCGGCCTGCTCCAGCGCCAGCTCGAAGGCCAGTTCTCCGGCATCGGCCAGGCCGGCTTGCGCCGCGAACTTTTGGGCGGCAGTGACATGCGCCAGCGCCGGTTCGTACGCAGTGGCGGCACGGGCCCGTGCGCTCGCCGCCAGGTTGAGACGAGCCAGGCGTTCCTGTTCGGCGGAAGCGGTGATCGCGTCTGCCGCGATGTTGAGATGCTGGAGAATGTCGAAGAGACGTTCGTCTCGGTCCGGCTCGTCGGCAGCGTCCAGCATCAGCCGCCCGGCACGGAGCCGCACCGCCCGCGTCTCCGCTTCGGTGCGGAGTCCGTAGGCCGCCTGCTGCACCCGGTCGTGCTGGAACCGGAGCCGAGCTGCCGATCCATCGCTCTGCGAGAGGGGAACGACGAACCCCTGCGCCAGCGGTTCATCGAGTGACGCCAGGAGTGCGGAGCGATCGGTGTCGGCCACGGTCACCAGCGTCTCGAGCTCGAACGTCGAGCCGAGGCAGGCGGCCAGATGGAGGGTGTCGCGGGAGGCCGGCGCGAGTCGCTCCAGGCGCGTGGTCATGAAATCGACCACGTTGTCGCTTGCGGCGGC
>DASSTY010000192.1:0-7583 GCA_035707585.1 Gemmatimonadales bacterium | reverse complement strand
CGTCATCGCGAGTCGGGTAGAGCTCGAGATACTCCTCGCCGAACCACTCCTCGAACCACTCAGTCATCCGCGCCCAGTCACTTGTGGTACGGTTCACCTCGCAAGATCGTGAAGGCACGATAGAGCTGCTCCGTTACCACGACGCGCGCCAGTTCGTGCGGCAACGTCAGCGGGCCAAGACTCCACCTGGCCGCGCCGGCCAGCAGCTCGGGCGCAAGCCCAGTCGACCCGCCAATGACCAGCGCCACCGGCCGAGCGGCCAGTTGCCACTGGGTAACCCTCCGCGCCAGCTCCTCGCTCGACCAGGCTTCCCCCAGCCGATCCAGGGCCACCACCGACGCGCCGGCCGGGAGCGCCGCTCGCAGCCGCTCCGCTTCCTGGGACTGCTGCACCGCCGGCGTCGGCGCCCGCGATGCCTCTTTCACCTCGCGTTCACTGATCCTGCCATACCGGCGGAGACGCCGGAGGTAATCATCACACGCCGCGCGGTAGGACGGCCGCAGCCGCCCGACCGCGACGAGCGTGATTTCCATCAGGCATACAACCCGCGCAGCCGGTGCACCGCCGCTACGCGTTCGATCGCCACCATGTAGGCCCCGGTCCGCAGATGCACCTTGTGCTTCTGCGCCATGCTGGCCACTTCGTCGAAGGCTTCGACCATGATCCGCTCCAGCCGCTCGTTCACGGTCGGTTCATCCCAGAAATACCCGCCCCGATCCTGTACCCATTCGAAGTAGCTGACGGTAACGCCGCCCGCGTTGGCCAGAATATCGGGTACCACGAAGATCCCCTTCTTCTCCAGAATTTCGTCGGCATTGGCGGTGGTGGGACCGTTGGCGCCTTCGCAGATGATCCTGGCTCGGATGTCATTGGCGTTCTTGCTGGTAATCACATTCTCCAGTGCAGCCGGCACCAGCACGTCGCAGTCGACCGTCAACAGGTCATCGTTGGAAATCGCGGTGGCGCGAGGATAGCCCTTGAGGAACCGGTGTTCCTTGACCCAGGCCAGCACGTCGTTGATATCGAGCCCTTCGGGATTATGGATGCCGCCGCTCTTGTCGCTCACCGCCACCACGGTGAGGCCCGCCTCGGCGAGCAGCCGCGCCGCCACCGACCCGACATTGCCGAAGCCCTGCACCGCCACCCGCGACCCCTTGACCGGCATCCCGTTCCGCTTGAGCGCCTCCTTCGTGACGATCATGACCCCGCGTCCGGTCGCCTCGCGCCGGCCGAGCGAGCCGCCCATTTCCACCGGCTTGCCGGTGACGACCGCCGTGACCGTGTGGCGGGTGTGCATGGAATAGGTATCCATGATCCAGGCCATCACGCGTTCGTTGGTATTCACATCGGGCGCCGGCACGTCGCTGTCGGGGCCGAGTGTCTCGATGATTGCCGACGTGTAGCGCCGAGTCAGCCGCTCCAGTTCCGCCATCGACATGGTGGTGGGATCACAAATGACGCCGCCCTTGGCGCCGCCGAACGGAATGTTGACCACCGCGCACTTCCACGTCATCCAGGCGGCCAGTGCGGTTACTTCATCCAGCGTCACGTTGAGATCAAAGCGAATGCCACCCTTGGCCGGCCCGCGCGAAGTGTTATAGAGCACCCGGTAGCCAGTATAGACCTCGATGTCTCCGGTATCCCGCATGACCGGAACCGAAACGCTGATCTGCTTTTCGGGATTCCGCAGTACCTGATACAGGCCCGGATCGAGATTGAGCCGTTTCGCCGCCGCGTCGAAGCGCGACATCATGGCCTCGAAGGGGTTCGCTTCGTGTAAAAAGGTTTCCTTGTCGGGGCGAATGACATCGTTGGGGCGGGAAGTCGCGTTAGACATAATGGCTCCGGTACACTCCTGGCGGCGCTAAGGTTAGAACTGCTCGACTGACGAAACGACGGCATCGAGTGCCGTAATCAGGGCGTCTTCGCCCTGTTCCCATTCAAGGTCCAGCATCGCAACCAGCGGCTCGGGCACATTGGCGGGCCAGCGGTCACGCAACTTGACGGCGTCCTTCTCGGTCATCACCACGTGATCGGCCCGGCGTGCGGCGTGAGCCAGCCACGCGAGATCGCGCGGCTCAAAGAGATGATGGTCGGGCCAGGTGGCGAGCTGCACCGCCGCGCCGGTCGACTTGACCTGAGTCACGAAGGCATCGGGATCGCCGATCGCGGTAGCGACGACCACTCGCGCACCGGCCAGCTCCACCGCGTCATGCTCCCGGCCGCTCACCAGCCCTTCCAGGCGGCGCACCCCGAGATGAACCACCGCGACCGGTCCCTCCACTCTGCCGCGCAGCTGGTCGGCCAGCATCCGCGCCGCATCGGGGCCGGCGCGTTTGCGTGTAACCACCAGTGCGTCGGCCCGGTCGAGCGCGCTCCATCCTTCGCGCCACGGCCCCGCTGGAAGCGCCCAGGGAACCGCGCGGCTGGTTTCGGCGCTGACCACGGCAATGTTGAGATCGCGCCGCACGTCCAGCCGTTGAAAGGCATCGTCCAGGACCAGCACCTCGGCGCCCTGCGCCAGCGCTCGCTCGGCGCCTGCCAGCCGATCGGGATCGGCGACGACGCGCGCCTCGGGCACCGCCCTCTGATGGACCAGGACCTCATCGCCGCCGCGATAGCCGCGAAGCAGAATCCCCGGGCGCAGGCCGCGCTGAGCATAGTACCGCGCCACCCACGCTGCGATCGGGGTCTTGCCCGAGCCGCCGACCGTGAGATTACCAATCGCCACCGACGGCAACGGCAAGTCGCGGGTGGCGAGCCAGCCGCGGCGATACGCCAGGGTGCGGGCCGACATACCGGCACGCCAGAGCCCTGAGGCGGGGAGCAGCGCCACGCGCGCCAGACGAGCATCGAGCCGACGGCTGGTCCACAACCAGCGCACTAGGCGATGCCGGTCGCCCCGTCGTCCTGCCATCTGTGACCTCCCGCCAGTTGTTCGAGCGCCGCCTGCGCCGCGGCCACACCGGCTTCCAGCCCGGCTGGTCCGGCATCCACCGTCATGGGCAAACCGTAGCGGACCCGAATCCGGGCTGCCGGTCGCGGAATTGCGAACCGATCCCATGAATCTAACCGCCATGCGCTGCTAATCTCAGCGTGCAGCGGCAGCACCACTGCTCCAGCGCGCTGCGCCGCCGCCAGTCCGCCGGGCTTTACCATGCGCCGCGGCCCAAGCGGGCCGTCCGGAGTGAAGGCGACGGTGGTCCCCTGCTGAAGCGCGCGGACGGCGCCGAGCAGTGCCCGGGCGCCACCGCGCGTGCTGGAACCCCGTACCAGCTGGTAGCCGAGCGTGCGGCAGAAGTCCGCCAGATACTGCCCGTCGCGCGCCTGACTCACCACCACCGCGATGTCTTGGCGGCGATGGTGCCACACCAGGGGCAGCAGAACCTCGTGCCAGCACAGCAGCACAACCGGGCGCGTTCCCGAGCGCGCCGCGCGCCAGCGATCATCACCGTCGACGCGAAACCGCCACGTGTGGGCCAGCCCGCGAACCACCGGCCCCGCAACGGCCCGAACCAGCCGCGGCGATGCCCTCACCTCAGGCTCCGAGCAGCTCGGCCGCCAACTCGGCGACGCGATCGGCCGCCCCGGGCGTTCCCAGCCGGCTCCGCACTTCGGCCAGTGCCGCCCGCTGCTTCGTCGCCGCCTCTGAATTCGAATCGAGCAGCGGTCTCACGGCTCGGCAGAGCTCATCCACGGTGACTTCGTCCTGGAGCAATTCCGGTACGACGGCCCGTTCAGCGACCAGGTTCACCAGGCTGAACCACCGAACCCGCCGCACCAGCTGAAAGATCCGGTGAGTGAGACTGTTGATTCGATAGGCCACGACCATCGGTGTATCGGCCAGTGCGGCTTCCAGCGTGGTCGTACCGGACTTGGCCAATACCGCGTCGGCGGCTGCGAGGACCAGCGTCGGCTCGCCGCGCACCAGCTTGAGCTTTCCCGGCGACGGACACTCTAGCTCGCCCGTCATCGCCACCAGCACCTGATCGCAGGCCCCCTCCGCCAACAGGCGCTCAGCCGCGGCGCGGAAGATCGGCCAGTGACGCACGACCTCCTGGCGCCGGCTCCCGGGGAAGATCGCCAGCACGCGCTGATCCTCACCGATGCCGAGGCGCCGGCGCGCATCCGCGCTGGCGATTTGCGGGGCCGATTCGATCAGCGGGTGGCCGACGAATTCGGTTGGGAGGCCCAGTGCGCTGAAGAAGGGAGGTTCAAACGGGAGGATCACCGCGAGGCGATCGGCCGCGCGGGCCAATCTTCGGGCGCGCCCAGGCCACCAGGCCCAGAGCTGCGGCGCGATGTAGTAGAGCACCGGCACACCGGCGGCGCGGGCCGCCTCGCCCAGTCGGATATGAAACCCGGGGTAGTCGATGACGATCAGCAGCTGATAGACACCGCGCCGGAATTCGCGGCGGAGCTGCCGGAACAGCCGGTAGTGTCGGGGAACGTGGGTCACCACCTCGGCGAGTCCGAAGGCGGAGTAATCTTCCATCCGGAAACGCAGCTGCGCGCCGGCGGCTTCCATGGCGGGGCCGCCCAGTCCATCGATGATCACTCCGGGCAACCGGCGACGGAGCGCCGCCACGACCGGAGCGGCATGGAGGTCGCCGGACGGCTCGCCGGCGGAAACAAAGATCCGCACGATGGCTCGCTAATCGCCCGAGAGCACCAGAGGCGATTCTCCCACCGCAGCGGTGACCTGAAGCGCCAGGGCCAGCGCAGCACGACCCTGCGCACCGGTGACGACCGTGTCGTGATCTCCGCGGACGGCGTTCACGAAGCTGGCCAGCTCCAACGCCAGCGCGTCGGCTTCCGGCGCCTCGAGCTCGACTCGTTCGACGATGTCGGCCAGCGACTGGCCGGCCGCTGAGCGCCAGCCCGGCTTGAGCCGCATGAACTCACCGGTGCCGGCGGCGAGATCCAGCGAGAGATACCCATTGGGCTGGAAGAGACGAAACCGGCGAAGCCGGTCACGGGCGACGCGCGACGCCGTGAGCGACGCCACCGTGCCGCCCACGAACTCGACCCGCGCGTTGACGATGTCGAGGTGCGGCGACAGCACCGACACGCCGGACGCGCGAAGCTCCGCCACCTCGCCGCCGCCGGTGAGTGCAATCAACAGATCGAGATCGTGGATCATCAGGTCGAGCACCACCGCTACATCGGTGCCACGCGGCTGGAACGGCGCCAACCGCTGGGTCTCGACGTAGCGCGGGCCGTCCAGATAGGGCGCCGCAGCGCGAACCGCTCGATTGAACCGCTCGATGTGGCCCACCTGAATCTGGACTCCGCGCCGCTCCGCTTCGGCGATCAGCTGATCGGCTTCTTCCAGCGTTCCGGCGAGTGGCTTTTCCATCAGCACCGGCAGCCCGGCGCCCAGCACTCGCAATCCGACCTCGGCGTGGGCCGACGTCGGCACCGCGATGGTTACCGCGGCGACCGAGTGACAGAGCGATTCGAGGTCGGGAAAGGCGCGGGTGCCAACTTCGGCGGCTACCGCCGCGGCCCGCTCGGCGTCACGATCGTAAACTCCGACCAGCCGGGCAGCCGGCATCGCGGCCAGGTGGCGCGCATGATGACGACCGAGAGCGCCGACGCCGACCACGCCAACCGGCAGCGGCTGCTCGCCACTCACGCCGGGACACCTCGACTGGAAGATTCCACGAAGCCGATGAAGTTCTCTACTTCCGGCGTGAGCGGCAGCTCGGCGCGAACCCGATCGAGTGCCTGTGACAGATTCAGATCGGAGTTGAAGAAGAGGCGGTAGGCCCGCTTGAGCTGGGCGATGGTGTCGGGCGCGAAACCGGCGCGCTGCAGCCCGATGGTGTTGAGCCCGTAAAGTTCCATCGGGTTGCCCACCGCCTTGACGTACGGCGGAATGTCCTGGTTGACCCGGGTGCACCCGCCGACGAACGCGTAGCTGCCAACGGTGACGAACTGATGGAGTGCGTTGAGCCCGCTCAGGATCGCATGGTCCTGAATGGTGACGTGGCCGGCACATTGGGTTGCGTTGGCGATCGTGACCGAGTCGCCGACGTGGCAATCGTGCGCCAGGTGGACATAGGTCATGATGAAGCAGTCGGATCCCACCCGCGTCAGCCCGGTGGCGGCGGTGGCGCGATTCACCGTCGTGTGCTCCCGGATCACGGTGCGCGCTCCGATGTCGACCCAGGTTTCCTCGCCCCGGTATTTCACGTCCTGCGGTGCGCCGCCCAGGATGGAGCCCTCGCCGATGAACACATCGTCGCCCACGCGGGTATTGCGCTCCAGGGTGACGCGCGGGCCCAGCCGGACTCGGTCGCCCACCGTCACCTGGGGGCCGACGATACAGAATGGGCCGATATCAACGCCGTCTCCCAGCTCGGCGGCTGGATCAATCAGTGCGGTCGGATGGATTCGGCGGGTCACCGGTCCACCACGCGAGCCATCATTTCGGCTTCGGTGACCACCTGTCCGTCGACATAGGCCACGCCGCGCATTCGGCAGGTGCGCCCGCGATTCTGCAGCATTTCGAGCTCACAACGAAGCTGGTCGCCGGGGAGGACCGGACGACGGAACTTCACATTGTCGAGCGACATGAAATAGACCACCTTCTGATCGGGATCTTCGATGGTGCCGAGCAGCAGCATCCCGCCCACTTGCGCCATCGCTTCGATGATGAGCACACCCGGCATGATTGGATGGCCGGGGAAATGGCCCTGGAAGAACGGCTCGTTGATCGTGACGTTCTTGATCCCGACGATGCGTCGCTCGCCTTCGACTTCGATGATGCGATCCACCAGCAGGAAGGGATAGCGGTGTGGAATCACCTCGAGAATGCGACCGATGTCCATCGCCACTCCCCCGTTGCGCTGGCTGGTCCGGCGGAGCCAGCGGGCCAGAGCCACATTACCCTGATGGCTGGGCCGGGTCGCAATGATGTGCGCATTCACCCGACCGCCGATCAGACCGAGATCGCCCACCACATCGCCGGCCTTGTGGCGGACGAATTCATCGGGCCACCGCAGCGGCGAACCGACCGGACCTTCGTCGTCCAGCACCACCGCCGATTCGGCGGTCCCGCCGAGCGCGAGCCCCCGCTCACGCAGCGTGGCCACCTCATGGGCAAATCCGAAAGTTCGCGCCGGTGCCAGTTCGCGGGCAAAGCTGGCGGGATTGATGTCGTAGCTGCCGGCCTGTCGGCCGATCGCCGGGTGATCCCACTCGATCGTTGTGGTGATCCGAAGCCCGGGGCTCGGTGAGATCACGTAGACCGCTTCGCCCTCAGTGACCTGGAACGGCGCGGTAACATGGTAGATCACCGGCTCGCCCGGCTGCTCCAGAACGCCGGCGGCACTGAGCGGCTCGAAGAATGGCTGGAACGAGCCGTCGCCGATCGGGAGCTCCGGTCCGTTGACTTCGACGGTCAGATCGTCGATCGAGAGAGCCGTTACGGCGGCGAGCAGGTGTTCGACGGTGCGGATGGCGTACTCGCCGGCGCCCAGCGTGGTGCACCGCTCGGTCCCGGAGACCTCCTCAAGGCGGGCCGGGAGCGTGTGGCAGCCGGGATGGTCGGTCCGGTGGAACACGATTCCCTGCCC
>DASSTY010000191.1:0-5439 GCA_035707585.1 Gemmatimonadales bacterium | reverse complement strand
AGGCCACGGCGCGGTGTAGAGCTCGCGGGCCAGCCGTTCCTCGGTGATCTCCGACGGGTCGAGCTCGCCGGCCGCGGCGGCCTGGGCCAGCCGGCGCGCGGCGCGGGTAATCTCCGCCCGGCTGCCGTAGGAAATGCAGAGATTGAGCGCCAGCTCGCTGCCGCCGGCGGTGAGTTCTACCAGCGAATCGGTGGCGCGGCGGGTGGCCGGCGAAAGCCGCTCGAGATCTCCCAGAATCCGGACGCTGACACCCTGCTCGCGCAGCTCCGCCGCCTCGCGTGCGATGTACTCCTCGAGGAGACTCATCAAGGCGTCGATCTCCTCGGGCGGCCGCTGCCAGTTCTCCTGGCTGAACGCGAAGAGAGTCAGCACCCCGACATTGGCGGCGAGGCAGCCTTCGACGACCTCGCGCACCGCGGTCATCCCGGCATGGTGGCCCAGCGGACGCGGCAGCGAGCGGCCCGCCGCCCAGCGGCCGTTGCCATCCATGATGATCGCCACGTGCGCCGGAATGGTGCCGTTGACCCGCAACTGCTGGAGGAGCGGATCCGGATCGGTTCCGCTCATACTTCCATGATTTCCGCTTCTTTGGACGCGATCAGCCCGTCGATCTGCTTGACGTGCTCGTCGGTGAACTTCTGAATTTCCTTTTCGGCGCGCGACTTTTCGTCTTCCGAAATCTTTTCCAGCTTCCTGAGACGGGTAAGCGCTTCGGTGCGGGCATGGCGCACGCTGATCCGGCCCTCTTCGGCCAGCTTGTGGACCAGCTTGATCAGATCCTTGCGCCGCTCCTGCGACAGGGCCGGGATCGGCACCCGGATCAGGGTGCCCTGGGTGGCGGGGTTGAGTCCCAGATCGGAATCGCGAATCGCCTTTTCGATGGCGGGCGCCAGCGACTTGTCGAACGCCTGCACCGTCAGCATCCGCGGCTCCGGTGCCGCCACCATCCCGACCTGATTGATGGGGACGCTGCTGCCGTAGGCATCCACGCGGACCGTGTCGAGCAGATGAGGCGACGCCTTGCTGGTGCGAATGCCGGCGAACTCACGCTTGGTGCTCTCCACGGCTTTCTGCATCGATTCGCGAGCGTGTTTGGTCACCTCGGGAATAGTGCTCATCGAACCAGAGTCCCTACCCGCTCTCCCTGCAGCACACGGCTGATGGAGCCGGGTTGGTTGATGTTGAACACGACGATGGGCAGCCGATTGGCCTGGCAGAGGCCGAAGGCGTTGGCGTCCATCACGGCGTAGCGATTGACCAGAGCGTCGTGGTACGTCAGTTCCGGAATGAACTTCGCGTTGGGATCCTTGCGGGGGTCGCCGGTGTAGATCCCATCCACGTTGGTGGCCTTGAGAATCACCTCGGCCTCGATTTCCAGAGCGCGCAGCACGCCGGCGGTATCGGTCGAGAAGTAGGGATTGCCGGTGCCGGCCGCGAAGATGACCAGACGCCCCTTTTCCAGATGACGCATGGCACGCCGCCGGATGTAGGGCTCGGCCACCGACTCCATCCGGATGGCGGTCATCACCCGGGTGTCGACCCCGGTCTTTTCCAGGACGTCCTGCAGAGCCAGGGCGTTGATCACCGTGGCCAGCATGCCCATGTAATCGGCGGAGACGCGGTCGAGCCCTTCCCGGCTGGCGGTGGCGCCGCGAATGATGTTGCCGCCGCCCACCACCAGACAGAGGTGCACGCCCAGGGCATGCACCGTCTTGATCTGTTCGGCCAGCGCCTCGACGACCTGATAATCCAGGCCGGTTGCCTTTTCGCCTGCCAGCGCCTCTCCCGAGACCTTGAGGAGGGCACGGGAGTAGGCGAGCGGCATTACGCCGCCCCGACCTGGAACCGGGCGAACCGGCGGACGGTGATCGCTTCGCCCATCCGGCCGGAGGCCTGCTTGATCAGTTCGCCGACGGTGATCTTGTCGTCGCGCACGTAGGGCTGCTCCAGCAGCGTCCGCTCGGCCACGAACTTCCTGACCTTGCCGTCCACGATCTTGCCGCGGATGTTCTCGGGCTTGCCTTCAGCGGCGACCTGCTCTTCGGCGATGCGGCGCTCGCGCTCTACCAAATCGGCCGGGATGTCGTCGGCGTTGACGCCGATCGGATCGGCCGAGGCGATGTGCAGCGCGATGTCGCGGGCCAGCTGGCCGAAATCCTCATTGCGAGCGACAAAGTCGGTTTCGCAATCGAGCTCCAGCAGCACGCCCACCTGCTGGTTGTGATGGATGTAGCTCACCACCACACCCTGGGAGGCAGTACGGCCGGCCCGCTTTTCGGCCTTGGCAATGCCTTTCTTGCGGAGCAGTTCGATGGCCTTGTCCATATCGCCACCGCTCTCCTCCAGCGCTCGCTTGCAATCCATCATTCCGGCGCCAGTACGCGACCGGAGCTCGCCTACGTCCTTGGACGAAATCGTCGTGCTCGGCATGATCCTCTAAACCTGTTCTCTGCTCAGGGGTGAATAGTACAACCGCCGCTCACGGCCCGCACGGGCCCCGAGCGGCGGTGGCTGCCAGCGGCCGGGATGACCGGGTCAGGCTTCCGCGTCGCCCGTGGGCTGGGCCGCTTCGGCGGGGGCTTCGGCGTCGGTACGGAGCCGGGCCGCAATGGCCTCGGGCTTGGGCCGGCGCTTGCGCCGGGGCCGCCGCTTGCGCCGATCGTCGGCATCGCCTTCGCTGCCTGCATCGGTGCTGTAGGTCTCGGCGTCGAGATCCTCGCCCACCTCGCGCACCGGCATCTGGGCCCGGGCTTCGGCGATCACGTCGCTCAGCGCCGCCGTGATCAGCGAAACCGAGCGGATCGCATCGTCGTTGCCGGGAATCGGCACCGTGATGAGATCGGGATCGGCGTTGGTGTCCACGATGGCCACCACCGGAATGCCCAGCTTGTTGGCTTCGGCGACGGCGATCTTTTCTTTCTTGGCATCGACCACGAAGAGCGCACCGGGGAGCCGGTTCATCTGCTTGATGCCTTCGAGGTTGCGGCTCAGTTTGACCCGCTCGCGCTCGAACAGCAGCTTCTCTTTCTTGGTGTAGTTGCCGTACTCGCCGTCGGCCGAACCCTGCTCCAGCTCGCGAAGCCGCTTGATCTGCTTCTTGATCGTCTGGAAGTTGGTGAGCATGCCGCCCAGCCAGCGCTCGGTAACGTAGAACGCACCGCAGCGTTCAGCTTCGGCCTGCACCACGGCCTTGAGCTGCTTCTTGGTGCAGACGAACAGCACGTTCTCGCCGCGGGCAATGACGCCGCGGAGCAGCTCGTCCGCTTTCTGAATCTGGCGGACCGTCTTCTGCAGATCGATGATGTAGATGCCGGAGCGCTCGGCGAAAATGAACCGGCGCATCTTGGGATTCCACCGGCGGGTCTGGTGCCCGAAATGGACCCCGGCTTCGAGAAGTTCCTGAATCTGTGGCTGTGGCATGCGCTTCTGCTTTTCCTCTCAGGGTTGTTCGTCCACCGCGTTCATCTTCCGGCCTGACTCCGCGTACCGTTCGGCACCCTGGAGCACCCGGGCCGGAATCCGGCGGTGTGGGGGATCAGACGGGATGACGGGATGACGGGATGACTGGAAGTTGGATACTGTCGCCAGGTCTCGCTGTGACACCGAACTCCATTCCCGTCTTCCCGTCTTCTCGTCTTCCCAACTTACCGCTTGCTAAACTGGAACCGCTTCCGGGCGCCGGGGCGGCCGGGCTTCTTGCGTTCTACCATCCGCGGGTCGCGGGTCAGGAGACCGGCGGCGCGAAGGCGGGTGCGATGGGTTTCATCGGCCTCCACCAGCGCGCGGGCAATGCCCATCCGGAGCGCGCCGGCCTGGCCCGCCTGGCCGCCGCCGTTGACGTGAGCCTTGACGTCGAACGCGCCCAGCGTGTCGGTGGCCGTGAACGACTGCTGGATGTGCTGCACCAGCGAGGGCCGGGGGAAATAATCGCCCAGCGTGCGGCCGTTGATGTCCCACTTTCCGGTGCCGGGAGTGAGATACACCCGGGCGACGCTGGTCTTGCGGCGGCCCACGGCGTGCCACCGGAACTCGGGAGTCGTTGCGCTCATGCAGTTACCTTCGCGGGGTTGAGATCCAGCACCTGAGGCTGCTGCGCGGCGTGCGGATGATCGGCGCCGGCATACACCTTGAGTTTGGTCCGCAGCTTTTGCCGGGACAGCGAATTCTTGGGCAGCATTCCGAACACCGCCTTCTCGATGACCCGATCGGGGTGCCGCGCCAGCAGATCGCCCGCTACCGTGTGGCTCTCATGGCCCATGTAGCCGGTGTGCTTGAAGTAGGTCTTCTGATCGTGCTTGCGCCCGGTGAGCCGCACCTTGTCGGCGTTGACCACGATCACGAAATCGCCGCCATCCATGTGGGGCGTGAACGTGGGCTTGTGCTTGCCCCGGATGAGCTGAGCTACGGCGCTGGCCAGCCGGCCCAGAGGAATCCCCTCGGCATCAACCACGTACCAGTCGTGCTTGATGTCGCTGGGCTTGGCGGAAAAGGTCTTCATGTGCGTGCGCTGCCTTCGGTTTACGGGCGCTGACCAAATTGGTTGAACGAAAGCCGCTCGGGCTCGCGGGAGCCCAAACCGGCACAGACCCGCAAATTTAGTCTGGGGCAAGGGGTTAGGTCAAGGACGGGAAGACGGGAAGACGGGAAGACGGGAAGACGGGAAGACGGGCGGACGGACGGAAGGTCGCAGCCGGTGGCCGGGTGGTCCCGCGCAGGACTGTCGGCTTGTCCGGAGCGGGACCGCCCGGGCGCCGGCCCAAACATCGGAGCCATTCACACCGTCCGTCAGTCCGTCAGTCCGTCTGTCCGTCTGTCCCCTCCGCCTTCAAACTCCACCAAGACCGCCCCCTTCTCCACCGGCTGGCCTGGCTGGGCCGAGACCGAGCGGACCCGGCCGGGGGACGGGGCCTTGAGCTCGTTCTCCATTTTCATCGCCTCCAGCACCACCAGCCCAGCTCCGGCGGCGACCTCCTGCCCCGGCTCGACCAGCACCCGAACCACCAGTCCCGGCATCGGCGCCTTGAGCACCGGCGGGCCGGCCTTCCCGGCTCGATTTCCGGTGAGACTCCGGATGTGCCGGGTCCGTTCGTCCACCACTTCGGCAGGCCAGTGGTCGCCGGCCAGCGAAAGCTCCCACTCACCCCGCCCGCCCGGCAGCATGGGCAGCGCCACGGAATGACCATCCAGCAGAAGCTGCCGCACCGGCGTCCCGGGTACCTCCACCAGCTCGGCCCGGTGAACCTGGCCGTTGATGGTGACCCGGTCGCCATCCACCGCGACCTCCACCGCGCGTCCATCGATGGTGACTGCGTACTTCATGCTCGCTCCAGCACTGCGACGGATTCGACGTGCGCGGTCTGCGGAAAAAGATCGAATGCGTGAACCGACGCTACCCGGTAATGGTCAGTGAGCCGGCTCAGGTCGCGCGCCAGCGTTGCC
>DASSTY010000190.1:0-2184 GCA_035707585.1 Gemmatimonadales bacterium | reverse complement strand
AGGGCGGGAGGCGAGTGGCAACATCGGTGTCATCCTGAGCGCGAGGCTGTCATCCTGAGCGCAGCGAAGGATCTTGCTGGCGGTGCCGGTGGCTCGCTGCGCGCGTCGGCCGCCCACCGGCGAGAGCCTCCGCCCGTTCTCGGCGCTGAAGCGCCGGCTCGGCCCCCTGCGCTAAAGCGCGCGCGGAGCGGCGCCGAGTGTCTCTCTGTCATCCCGAGCGAGCGCAGCGAGTCGAGGGATCTTGCCCGCGGTGCCGGTGGCTCGCGGCGCTGCTCGGAGCGTCGGCCGGCAAGATCCTTCGCTCCGCTCAGGATGACAGCGTTCCCGTGTTCCCGTGTTCCCGTCTTCCCGTCCTCCCGTCTTCCCGTCTGTCCGTCCGTCCGTCCGTCCGTCCGTCCGTCAGAATATCGTATAAATAAACGGCGCCAACGCCGACCCCTGCGCGAACACGATCAGCGCGCCGATCAGCACCAGCATGACGATGATCGGCAGCAGCCACCATTTCTTCCGGACCCGGAGGAAATCCCAGATCTCCATCGTAATCGAATGTCGGGCCATGAATCACCTGCCTCGTCAGAACTGCCTGGTAATGTCGCCGGTGCGCTGCCCGGCGGGGCGGTGCCGCCAGTAGCTGCCGTCCACCGGCTGATGCTGCAGCGCCCGGTGGCCGACCAGTCGCAGCCCGGCGGCGACCGGAGTCAGCACCAGGAAGTAGACCACGCCCATGAAGATCGGCGTGGTTACCTTCGAAATGGCTTCGGCCAGGCGCATCCACGCGCGCTCTACCGGACCGAGCTGCCGCGGAATCATCAGCGCGCTCAGTACCAGCAGCGTGCCGATCGCTCCCAACACGAAGACCGGAATCCGATGGCCCCGCCAGAAGGAAATGGCCGCCAGCACCAGGAAGGCGGCGCCGACCGTGAGCCCGAACTTGCGGCCCTCCGCCGCGCTCAGTCGAGCGGAATGATCTCGCGCCAATCGACTCCCTCCTCTCTCCATTCCGGCTGCTCGGTCTTGGCCAGCAGATAGGGCCACAGCACCAGGTAATCGATATTGGTGCGCATGAAGCAGCGATAGGCATCCAGCGGTGTGCAGACGATCGGCTCGCCGCGCACGTTGAACGAGGTGTTCACCAGCACCCCGCACCCGGTGCGCCGCTTGAACGCCGCCAGCAGATCGTGGTACTCGGGATTGTCCTCGGCCGACACGGTCTGGATCCGCGCCGAGTAGTCCACATGCGTCACCGCCGGGATGTCCGACCGCGGCTGGTTGAGCCGCTCGATTCCCCAGAGTTCCACGCCGCCATTTTCGGTGGGAATTCGCCGTTCCTCGCGGACGTTCGCAACCAGCAGCATGTAGGGCGATTCGGTATCGATCTCGAAGTAGTCACCGACCGATTCCCGCAGGACGCTGGGCGCAAATGGACGGAAGCTTTCGCGGAACTTGATCTTGAGATTCATGGTCTTCTGCATCTCGGGATTCCGGGGATCTCCCAGGATGCTGCGGGCGCCGAGCGCTCGCGGGCCGAACTCCATCCGGTCCACGAACCAGCCGATCACGTTACCATCGGCCAGCAGCTCGGCGACGCGATTGATCAGGACGTCGCGATCGAGCCGCTGGGCCGGTGCGCCGTGAGTCACCAGAAATTTCTCGATTTCGCCGGGACCGAACGAGGGACCGAGATAGGCGCCGCTCATGGCATCGCGGCGCTGCTCCGTGAAATCGGCCCCCGGCACGGCGCGATCGCCTCGCACTGTTCGCGCCGGACCCCGGCGGCGCTCCTGCCCCAGGTAGCGATGCCAGGCCAGATAGGCCACGCCCACCGCACCACCGGCATCGCCCGCCGCCGGTTGAATCCAGATTCGCTTGAAGGGACCTTCCCGCAGAATCCTGCCGTTGCCGACGCAGTTGAGCGCCACACCGCCCGCCAGGCAGAGATTGGAAAGACCGGTCTGCCGGTGCGCGGTGTTCACCATCCGGAGCATGATGGTTTCGCAGGCGTCCTGCACCGAGCGCGCGAGGTCCATTTCGCGCTGAGTCAGTTTGCTTTCCGGCTTGCGCGGCGGCCCGCCAAAGAGCTTGTTGAAGCGCTCGCTGGTCATGGTGAGGCCGCCCAGGTAGTCGAAGTACTCCTGGTTGAGCCGGAACGAGCCGTCTTCCCGCAGGTCCATCAGCTCATTGAGA
>DASSTY010000189.1:0-8273 GCA_035707585.1 Gemmatimonadales bacterium | reverse complement strand
AGCTCGCGGCCCTTCATCGATCCTCCAGTGAGTGGGGTCACCCGTTTGCGCCGCTTCAATGAATAATCGCGCCCGGCCGCCGTACGCCACGACCCAAACAGATCCCGCATTATTGACAGGGCGAGCCCGGTTTACGACTTTCTAGCTGGCCGAGCGTCGGCACGTGCGGGTCGGGTCCCGACGGTCGTCGCTCCACTGCCCGGTGTTTCTCCCTGACTCTGTTCTTCGCGTTACCGGTGCACCGGTTCCCCACTGGCGCCCCGCTGCCGGGGCGATTCGCCCAATGCTGAGCCTCGCCGAAGTTCATCAGGCGCGGCGGCGGCGGCGTCCTTCGCCGTCGCTCAAGCAGCAGTACCACGAGTACATCCTCCGCCGCATCGAAGCATTCAAGAATTCGATTCCGCGCGACGAGCTGCTCCGGCTCGGCGATGAAGCGGTCTCCGAACTGCAGGCCACCGCCGACAGCCAGTTCATCCTGACCGAAGTGCTGATGCTGGACTCGGTCGACCGGATGATCATGAAACGGCTCTCCCTCCGCCCCTTCAAGCGGTGGTGCAAGGATTTCCAGCGGCTCCGCGCGGCGCAGCGCGAACCGACCCACTGGGGAGTCGAGCCGGCTTGCCCGATCGCGCCACTGCTCCACCGCCTCGAGCCCGATGACACGGTGCTGGTGTTCGGCGCGCGGGCCGAGCCGCTGGTGTATCTCCTGGCTGCGCACGAAGCCGCCGTCACCTTCCTCGGCACCGATCTCGCCAGCGTGGAACGGGTGGAGAGCTGCCTCAACGACGAGTCACTCGCGGTGCAGGATGCTTTCGTGGTGCAGCCGGGGCTGTGGCTCCCGCCAATCGTTGCGCCACTCGACCTGATCGTGATCGACCCCGCTCCGCTGGCCCAGCTCAATCCGGCGATGCAGTGCAGTCTGGTGCACCAGTTCCAGGAGCTGACCCGCACCGGAGGCGTTCATCTCCTGCTCGGCGGATCGCGCTCGCTCGCGCCGGAGGCGCTGCTTTCATTGTATGAGGGATGGGAGCGGCAAGCCGATGAAGCGACCGGCCGCAAGCGGAACCAGCGGCGTGGCGGGCTGGTGCTCGGCAAACCGGCTTCGTGTCAGGCCGACACGGAATCGGAAGCGCTGGAGGACGCGGGATAACCCAAGCGCCGTCGCACCCTTCCTGAACCCACTGTTGCACAACTATTTAGCTAATCGATAAGTGCGGCACATCGAGTGCACTTCCCCTGGGCGATTCGGCTTCGGCCCCATTTCCCAGGATCTGCTCGATGACTACTCTGCCGGCTGCTGCTCTGGCCCCCGCTACTCCACTCGGGATCGTGATTCACTGCGCCCCCCGGCGTCCATCGGCCGTCCGGTTCTGGGCCTACATCTGGGGCGACGACGAAGAGTCGACGCCAGAACCGCAGCGCACTCGCCCATAAAAATGCATGGGGCCGGCAGCAGGCCGGCCCCGTTGCATTGACCAGATGGTCGGAAGCTTAGCGCTTCGCAGCCTTCTTGGTCGCCTTCCGAGCGGGCCGACGCGCGGCCGCCTTCTTCGTGCCCTTCTTGCTCGACCGCTTGGCCGACTTACGGGCTGACTTCTTCGCTCTCTTCACCGCCATAATGCCTCCTGTGTGAGGATGATCCGTCGGCCGCTGTTGACCGAGCCGGATATCGGAGAGCAGCTTCGCTCTCCGGATCCCATCCGCCAACCGGCGGCGGGAACATGCTGGACCTCGCAACGCTACTTCGGCATCTCCTGCGGCGAGCCGCGGTGTTGAAGCGCCGGTGAGTAATTCGGCGCATCCGTCGGCTGCTCTGTATTGTTGGCGACACTGCTCGGCGCATCACATCGTGACGACGATTGGAGCGGTGTCGATGCGCAATTCTGTGCGCGCGACAATACCAAAATGGAAATTTCTGCGATTAGCGCAATACCCCTTGTCGATTTTCGTGCCACGCCGGGCTCCGCGCGACGCGGTTCCGCGCTGCAGCGTGCCGTCGCGAGCCGCTCCATTCCGCGCAAGAAATTCCCGCGCGCCGAACAACGCATCGCCCGGAAACCCGCATGGTTGAGCCAATCGCGGGCGATGGCCTCTTGCCGCATCTCTCACGCGATCATACACTCCGACGTGCTGCAGCGGCCGGAAAGTCGCGCGGAGGCGGGGTTGGGCGGAAATCGCCGCGAGTCTCGCAAAACCGCTGAATCGGTGTGAAATGCATGGCCGAGCAACGTACGCCGGCCGATCGGAGGAACGGATGGAGCTGGGTTTGGAAGGACGGGTCGCCCTGATTTGCGGAGGCTCCAGCGGACTCGGCCGCGCAATCGCCGGCGGTCTCGCCGCCGAAGGCGCGCGCATCGCATTGAACGCGCGCCGCGTTGAACGGCTGGAAGCAAGCGCAGCGGAGCTCGGTACCCTGCACCACGCCGAAGTGGTTCCGTTCCCCGCCGATCTGGCCGACGGCGATCAGGCGGCGGCGCTGGCGGCGCGCGTCGTCGAGCGATTCGGCCGGCTCGACATTCTGCTCTGCAATGCGGGCGGCCCGGCGCCGGCGCGCTTCACGGAGACCACTCCCGAGAGCTGGCAGCGCGCGCTCGATCTCAATCTTCTCTCAACCATGCATCTCTGTCGCGCCGCCATTCCTCACATGCGGTCGGGCCGGTTCGGCCGAATCCTGGTGATCGCGTCAGTGGCCGCCAAGCAGCCGCTGCCGGGCCTGATTCTCTCCACCACCGCCCGCGCCGGTGTGCTCGGCTTCAGCAAGGCGCTCTCCGACGAGCTGGCTTCCGACGGGATCACCGCCAACGCCCTCTGCCCCGGGCTCTTCGCCACCGACCGGGTTGAATTTCTCGCGCGAGAGCGGGCCGCCCGCGACGGCCGCAGCGCCGACGAAGTCATCCGCGAGCAGGCCGCCGGTGTACCGCTCGGGCGGTTGGGGCAGCCGGAAGAGTTTGCGGCCGCCGCGGTCTTTCTCGCCTCGGAGCGGGCCGGCTACATCACCGGCGTAGCCCTGAGCGTCGATGGAGGGATGCACCGAAGCATTCTGTAGCCAGCCGCATCGTCCTATATTTCCGGCCGTTGGATTTCGCCTCCCTTCCTCCGAGGATGCATGCGCGCAATTGTGAAGGAGTCCGCCGGACCGGGCATGGTCCTGCGGGAAGTTCCCCCGCCTGTCTGCGGCCCGACCGATGTCCTGATCCGAGTCCTCTACGCCGGCGTCTGCGGCACCGACCTTCACATTTGGGAATGGGACCGCTGGGCCGCCAACCGCCTCAAGCCACCCGTCATCATCGGTCATGAATTCGCCGGAGAAATCGTCGAGATCGGCCGCGACGTGCCGGCCGACGGCCTGCTGTCGGTGGGAGACCTGGTCACCGCGGAAGGCCACATCGTCTGCGGGCACTGCCTGCAGTGCCGGCTCGGTGAATCCCATCTCTGCGGCAACACCCGGATCATCGGAGTCGATCGCGACGGTGCCTTTGCCGACTTGATCGCGATGCCGGCCTCCAATGTCATGCGGCTCGATGGTATCCCGCCCGAGATCGGCGCCATCATGGATCCGATCGGCAACGGGGTGCACACGGTGCTGGAAGGACACGCCGTGGTGAGCAGCCGCGTGCTGGTCGTCGGCTGCGGCCCGATCGGCTGCTTTGCGGTGGGCGTGGCCCGCGCGGCCGGTGCCTCGCTGGTGATCGCGACCGACCTGAACGAGCGGCGGCTGGAACTGGCCCGCGCCATGGGTGCGCAGGTGACGCTCAACCCCGAGCATGACGATGTTCCCGCCCGGGTCCGCGAGCTGACCGATGGCGCCGGCGCCGATCTGGTCTGTGAGATGAGCGGCCACCCGGCGGGACACGCCCAGGCCTTCGCTGCCGCGCGGCTGGGCGGCCGCGTCAATATGCTGGGCACGCCGAGCCGCAGCACCGAAGTCGACTTTGCGCGCGATGTCATATTCAAGGGCCTCACACTCTACGGTGTCACCGGCCGCCGGATGTATCGAACCTGGGTCGAGATGCGCCGCTTTCTCCGCTCGGGGCAGCTCGATCCGCGGCCGGTGATCACCCATCGCTTTCCACTCGACCGGATCGCCGACGCGATCGCCGTCATCAAGAACGGTGAAGCCGGCAAGGTGATCCTGGAGATCGGCGCATGAATAAGGAACTCGAGCAGCGGGTCGGTGCAGCGCTGGATCAGTTTCGGCGCGAAGGTGTCTACAAGCATCTCAACTACCTGACCAGCCCTCAAGCGGCCCGTGTAGAGATGGAAGGCCGCGGCCGAGTCATCATTCTCTCCTCCAACAACTACCTGGGCCTGTCCGACCAGCCCGAAGTGATCGCCGCCGGCAAGAAGGCGCTCGACCAGTTTGGTGCGGGCACGGCGTCGGTCCGCTTCATTTGCGGCACCTATTCAATCCACCGCGACCTCGAGGCGGGGCTGGCCGGCCTGGTCGGCACCGAAGCGAGCCTCTCGTTCGTGAGCTGCTGGAATGCCAACGAGGCCGTCCCCGCCACCCTGCTGAACGAGGACGACATCGTTATCAGCGATCAGCTCAACCACGCCTCGATCATCGATGCCATCCGGCTGGCGCGCTCGATCACCAAGTGCCAGTCGGCGGTGTATCGGCACAGTGATCTGGACGATCTCAAGGCCAAGCTGGAAGCGGCTCGCGATCGCCGCACCCGGCTGGTCATCACCGATGGCGTGTTCTCGATGGAAGGGAGCATCGCCCGGCTGCCGGAACTCCGCGAGCTCTGCGATCGCTACAACGCGGTACTGATGGTAGATGATTCCCACGCTACCGGCGTGCTGGGTGAACACGGCCGCGGGACCGCCGAGCACTTCGGCATGGTGGGCCAGGTGGAGATCATCACTTCGACGCTGGGCAAGGCGCTGGGTGGTGCGGCAGGCGGGTTCGCCGCCGCGTCCAACGCCGTCTGCGATTATCTCACGCAGCGCGCCCGGCCCCAGCTCTTCTCCAATGCACTCCCGCCGACGGTGGCGGCGAGCGCGCTTGCCAGTGTGCAATATCTGGAAGCTCATCCGGAGCGAGTGACAACGCTGCGCGACAACGCCCGCTATTTCCGCGAGCATCTCATCGCCGACGGCTTCCGTCCCCTGCCGGGCGAGACTCCCATCATCCCCGTGATTCTGGGCGAGACCGCCGCAGCCATCGAGATGAGCCGCATGCTGCTGGACCGGGGAGTCTTCGTTACTGGATTCGGCTATCCCGTCGTCCCGCAGGGCGAGGCACGCATCCGCTGTCAGATTTCCGCAGCCCACACGCGCGAGGACCTGGACGAGGCCCTCACCGCCATCCGCCAGGTCGGCCAGCAGCTAAAGCTGATCTGACCGCGGCCCGGCCCTTGCACGTTGGTCGCGCCCGCGGGATCAGGAACGCCGGCGCGGCCACCGGGTGATAGGGCACCCAGGTGGCCGGCACTCACCGGAAAGGCGCTGCCGAAGCGGCGCTCAAACAAGAGGTTAGGGGGATTCTCTTGCCGGTGACAGCCGGCCGGCCCGGATTGCGGTCCGGGCCAGCCATCCCGCCATTTCCTGCACTAGTTCGCGCAATTTGAAGGTCGGCATCCACCCTCAGGAGATCGTCCATGCGCATGTTCAGCCGCAGCGTACTGATGGCTGCCGCCGTTCTCGGCTTCGGGTCCGTCGCCGCCTCAGCTCAGCAGCTGCACAGCAGCGACTTCCAGTGGTACGTCGGTGGATCGGGCGGCTTTCTCAGCTACGCCACACCGACGCAGGCTCGGAAGAGCGATCCGCTGGTTGGCTTCAACATGTTGGTCACCGCCCGCCGCACCGGCCTGCTGCTCTCGGTCGAGCAGGCGTTCACCGACGATGCTGCGAGCGGTTATGCCTACTCGGTGGTCGACACCAGCGGTGCTGCGGTTGGCAGTGCCACCGCCACCGTCACCTTCGATTTCATCCGGAAGTATTCCGCCATGCTGATGGCCTTCCCGGTGCGCGGGCCGATCGCTCCGTATCTTGGAGTTGGCGGTGGAATCATCCATACCGGCGGTCACAAGACGACGTCGGGCTCCACCGTCGATCAGCTCACCACTGAGATCGGGTCGTCGGCATTTGCCTCGGCAATGGCCGGCGTGGAAATTCGGCTGAGCCGGTTCAGTGTGTTCGGGCAGTATCAGATCACCACCGCACCCAGCAACCAGCTCGAAGCGATCAACAATGGAAATGGGCAGGTGGTTTACAGCGGCAAGCTGCTGCGCGGTCCGACCCACACGTTCTCCGCCGGGTTGCGGGTGAGCCTGGGCAGCGCCCGCGAAGGCATCGACGGAGATCGCTGAGCCGCGAATCAGCGGCGGCGTGAAAGCGCCGGCGAGTCCGCCAGAATAAATCGGAGCGGCCAATCGGCCGCTCGCGTGATCCCGATCCGCGGGGTGGTTTGCACCTCAGCCGGATCGGGATCACTTGCATCCAGCACTACCACTTCGCTGGGCGGCATCATCACGCCATCCAGGCGCCGATCGATCCCCAACGCCTGGCAGAGCCGCCCCGGGCCGGCGCAGTACAGCCGCGGTGCCATGCTGCCCCTCCGGCGGCCCATCACGTCCAGGCCAGCCACCGGTTCCAGCGCGCGCAGTAACACCGCCGACCCGCCAGCCGGGCCGGCGCAGACCAGATTGGCGCACCAGTGCATGCCGTAGGACCGATATACGTACCACGACCCCGTGGGTCCGTAGATGCTCTGGTTCTGCGCGTTGCGCCGGCCGCCGAACGCGTGTGATGCCGGGTCGTCGCGGCCGAGATACGCTTCAGTTTCAACGATCCGGCCGCTCGTCTCTTCGCCGCCAATGGTAGACACCACCACTTTGCCGAGCAGCGCCTTCGCCACGTCGGCGGCGGATCGCTCAAAAAAAGCGACGGGCAGCGTGGCTGCCCGTCTGGTCCTGCTTCGCGTCACTGCGCCGCCTTCGCCTTCTTCCGGGCTCGGCTTCGGGTGGTCTTCTTTGCGGGCTTCTCTGGAGCGGGCGGTGCTTCCTCCGCTTTGGGCGCTGCAGTTGCCGCAGCCTTCCTGGCGGTGCTCCGCTTGGTGGCGCGCTTTCGGGTCGACTTGCTGCGCTTGGCCGGAGTGGCGGCTTCCTCGCTGGGTGCCGCCTCGGCTGAAGCCGGTTCAGCCGCCGAGGGCATCGGCTCGATCTTCACGACTCCTACCAGCGGCACTTCACCTGGGCGCACCGGCGAACGCGAGCCACGGCGGAATCGAAGTCCGCGGGCCGGCTCACGCGAAGCCGCAGCGACCGCTTCGGCTTCGGCCGGCTCCGCCGCCGGTGCCGCCGGCACCGCCGAAGACGTACTCGGCACGGCGGCGCGATTCGCTTCCGCGCGCGGCGCCGGACGCACTGCTCCGTTGGTACGGCTTACTTCATAAGTGCCGTCGTCAAGCTTGCGCACGTCGGCAATCTCGGCGTCGTTGGCCTGCCGAAGCAGTTTGACGAAACGGGCCTCTTCCAGCAGCGGATCGTTGCGTCCCACCATCGCCGCCATCCGGGCCCGGAGCGCGTCCTGCTGCACCGGTCCGCCCAGCTCGGCCAGCGCATCGCTCATCAGGTTGAATGCGCGGGCCAGGGTAAGGCCGCCTTCACGTTGAGGCGCCGCCGGTGCCGCAGCAGCGGGCTCCTGCTTGCGCTCTCCCCGTTCCCGGCCGCGGCCCCGCCCGCGGCGGCCGCGGCGGCCTTCTTCGGCCGGACGTTCCGAGCGAGCGGCGGGCGCCGGTGCCGCCACCGGGGCAACTTCGTACTGTCCGTTCTCCAGCTTGTTGGCGGCGAGCAATCCCTTCTGCGCCGCTTCGAGCACGAACTTGCTGAATCGATTGAATCCGACATCGCGCTCATCGAAATTGGGATCGAGCTGCTGCATCACCTGCTTGAGCCGATCGGAGCGCATGACGTCGCCGTTGCGCGCCATCTGCTCCACCGCTTCGCGGGTGAGCTCCCACGGGTCGCGCGCCACGGTAGGCAGGTCGGCTTCGCGAGTCAGCCCCGCCAGATCGCTGTACGAGTAGTACTCGTCGCAATTCTGAATCAGGAGATCGCTGGCGGATTCACGCATCCCTACGCCGATGACGTACTTGCCGTACTCCTTGAGCTTGAGCACCAGCGAGGAGAAGTCACTGTCGCCCGAGAGCAGGATGAACGTGCCGATTTCGGGGCGGGTGAACACCAGCTCCGTGGCATCAACGGCGAGGCGAATGTCAGTGGCGTTTTTCTTGGTGGACCCGAACGCGGGCGCGTAGATCAGATCGA
>DASSTY010000188.1:0-2945 GCA_035707585.1 Gemmatimonadales bacterium | reverse complement strand
GAGCCCCTGAGGTACCACCACGATGAGATCGGTCCGGCGGTCGAGCATCGCCTCGTTGGCGAGTTCCACCGACGGCGAGGCTCCGGCCAGGCGAAATCGCCCCGAGGCGGTGAGCCGATCGGCCACGCCCCGTGAAACCGGCGTGTGGTCGTGATCCACCAGGTAGATCCGAGCGCGCTTCACCTCGAAGGTGGCGGCATTGGCCAGTATCAAGAGTTGAATCAGCGGCATGACGAACAGCATGCCGAGCAGTGTGTGATCCCGGAAGATCTGGAGAAACTCCTTGCGGAGCAGAAAGCGGAGGGCTCGCATGTCAGGCCAGCCGCGCTCGGAAATTCCGGATCGCCAGCGTCATGAACACCACAAGCATCCCGGAGAGCACCAGCAGCGGCTGCCAGAGGTGCTGAATGCCCACGCCCTTGAGCATGATTCCCCGCGCCACTACCACGAACCAGCGGGCCGGAATGATCACAGTGATTACCCGAAGCCACCCTGGGAGACTCGCAACGGGAAAGATGATCCCCGAGAGCAGCGTATTGGGGAGCATGGTGCCGGCCAGCGCGGCAATCATCGCGGCCCGCTGGGAGCGCGTCGCCGCCGCGATCAGCACGCCGATTCCGAGCCCCACCAGGGTGTACAGCGTGCTCGCGGCCAGCAGCAGTATCAGACTCCCCCGGAAGGGAACGCTGAAGACCAGCCACGCAGCAAGCAGTGCGGTAACCACATTGGCAAAGGCGAGGAGGAGATACGGCAGCACCTTGCCGACGATGATCTGCCAGGGCCGGAGCGGCGACACCAGCAGCACCTCCAGCGTGCCACGTTCCTTTTCGCGGGAGAGCGAGATCGCCGTCATCAGCGCCGACACGAGTGTAAGCACCAGCGCGATCAGCCCCGGAACGAACAGGTTGACGCTTTCGAGCGTGGGATTGAACCGCATTCTGGTGCGATACTCGATGCGCGGCGCGGCCGCCGGCAATCCGAGCTGGGCGCGATACTCGCCGATCACCGCGCCGGCATATGCCGCGATCCGCCGAGCCGTGTTGGGGTCCGATGCGTCGGTGACGACCAGCAGTTGGGCGGCGCTGTCGTGCTGCACGCCCCGGGCGAAATCCGGCTCGAAGACCACCGCCAGATCAGCATCGCCCCGGCGGAACATCGGCTCTATCAGTGCGGCGGCGGGTACGCTCCCGACCACTCGAAACCGGCCGTTCCCGGCAAACCGTGCTCGGAGCGCAGCGGTCGCCGCACTCGGCGTCGGGTCAACGAATGCGATCCGGATGTCGTTGACATCGTTCCGGAGCGCGTAGCCGAACAGCACCACCTGCGCCAGCGGAAGCAGCAGCAGGATCACCAGCGTCTGCCGGTCGCGGAGGATGTGCCGCAGCTCCTTGACCATGAAGGCGACCAGCGCCGGAAATCGGCTGGTCACGCCGCCGGCCGCACCAGCCGGACGAACACTTCGTCCAGCGAATCGGTCCCAAACTGCCGCATCAGCTCCGCCGGAGTGCCGATCGCGGCGATCCGCCCCGCGACCATAATCGACACGCGATCGCAGTACTCCGCTTCGTCCAGGTAGTGGGTCGTCACGAACACGGTGGTACCGCCCCGCGCAGTGGAGTAGATCATCTCCCAGAACTGCCGCCGCGTCACCGGGTCGACCCCGCTGGTCGGCTCATCGAGAAACACCAGCGCCGGCCGATGCAGCAGGGCCACCGAGAACGCCAGCTTCTGCTTCCAGCCCAGCGGAAGTGCGCTCACCAGCTGATCGGCCGCGTGGCTCAATCCAAGGCCTTGCAGCAGTTCGTCACCGCGATGCCGGATCTCCTCGTCGCTCAGTCCGTAGATGCCGCCGTAGAGCACCACGTTCTCGCGGACGGTGAGATCGTCATAGAGCGAAAACCGCTGGCTCATGTAGCCGATCCGACGCTTCACCTCTTCGGCCTGGGAGACGACGTCGAACCCGGCCACGGTGGCGGAGCCGGAGGAGGGAGAAAGCAGCCCGGTCAGCATCCGGATCGCCGTGGTCTTTCCCGCTCCGTTGGCGCCCAGGAAACCGAATACTTCACCCTGTGCTACCTGGAAAGTGATTGCGTCGACCGCTGTGAAGTTGCCGAAGCGCCTGGTGAGCGCGTGAACATCCAGAGCCGGCGTCATGCCGCTGCCTCCGGCGTTCCCATCAGGGCCATGAAGGTGTCTTCGATCCCGGGCTTGATAGCAGTTGCGCTGGCGCCTTGGATCCCCTGCCCCGCCAGATAGTCGCGAAGCTGATCGGCAACCTGGCCCGACGGCGCGTCCTTGCGATCATCGCTGTAGTGGACTTCGGCGCCGAAGGGAAAAACCGAAACGGCATGCGGAAACGCCCGGAGTGCCTGGAGCAGGCGATAACGATCGTCACCACGCACCGCAAACAGCGGATGAGGAAACCGCGCACCGATGGCGGCGGGGCGGTCCACCGCCAGCACGTGCCCGCTCTGCATCAGGGCAACCCGATGACAGCGGCTGGCCTCATCCATGTACGGCGTGGCCACGAGAATCGGCAGGCCGGAACGGTTGAGCTGATCCAGCAGATCCCAGAACTCACGGCGGGAGACTGCATCCACGCCCGTGGTCGGCTCATCCAGCAGGAGAATTTCAGGACGGTGGACCAGGGCGCACGACAGCGCCAGCTTCTGCTTCATCCCGCCCGAGAGCGCGCCGGCGCGGCGATCACTGAACGGCTCGATCTGCCGGAAAATCGGTTCGATGATCGCCATCCCCCGCTCCACCGTGGTGCCGAATACCGACGCGAAGAAGCTCAGGTTCTCGGCGACGGTCAGATCGGGATAAAGCGAGAACCGACCCGGCATGTACCCTACGCGGGCTCTGATCGCCCAGAGATCCTTGACCACATCCTGCCCCAGCACCCGCGCGGTGCCGCCGTCGGGCAGCATCAGCGTGGTGAGAAT
>DASSTY010000187.1:0-3477 GCA_035707585.1 Gemmatimonadales bacterium | reverse complement strand
GCTGCCGACCGGGTTCCCGAAGCGCTTCGCAGCATCGGGCTGCCAGTCGAACTGCTGGATGGACAGGCATTGGCGCGGGGCGATCTGAGCCGTTACGACGTGATCGTAGTCGGCCCCCGCGCTTACGAAACCGATCGCGCGCTGGTGGCCAACAACGACCGCCTTCTGGCCTACGCTCGCGCCGGCGGCCACCTCCTCGTGCAATACCAGCAGTACCAATTCATCCGCGGGCATTTTGCGCCGTATCCGCTCACCATCGCGTCGCCGCACGATCGCGTTACCGACGAAAGCGCTACGGTAACCACGGTGGCGCCGAGCCCGGTGCTGACCACTCCGAACCGAATCGGGCCCGACGACTGGGCCGGCTGGATTCAGGAGCGGGGACTCTACTTTGCGCACACCTGGGATTCGGCGTATCACCCGGTGCTGTCGATGCACGATCCCGGCGAAGCGCCGCTCGAGGGCAGTCTGCTGATCGCGCCGCTGGGCAAGGGTAGCTACGTCTACACCGGCCTCAGCTTCTTCCGCGAGCTTCCGGCCGGGGTACCGGGCGCCTTCCGGCTGTTTCTGAATCTGCTGGCACTCGGCACGGCCGGAACCACTTGAGCGGCCTACGTCGCGCTGTCGCTGTCATCGCAGCGACCTGGCTGGCAAGCGGGTGCGGTGATGGCCGCACCCCGGTAGTCGTCTATTCTCCGCATGGGCGCGATCAGCTCACGCTGCTGGAGCACGCCTTCGAGCAGCGCCACCCCGATATCGACATCCGGTGGCTCGACATGGGGAGCCAGGAGATCCTCGACCGGCTCCGGTTCGAGCGGGTCAACCCGCAGGCCGATGTCTGGTTCGGCGGGCCCACCACCATTTTCGACCGGGGCGTTGCCGACAGTCTGCTGATTCCGTATCGCCCGTCATGGGCGGGAACCGTGGATCATCGAGGGGTGGGCCCCGATGATCTCTACTGGCCGGTATACCGTACGCCGGCGGTGATTGCGTTCAACAGCAATGCGGTATCGCGCGAGGACGCACCCCACGATTGGGACGACATGCTGGCCCCGAAGTGGAAAGACAAGGTGCTGATCCGCGATCCGATGGCCAGTGGAACGATGCGGGCGATCTGGGGATTGATCATCGAGCGCAGCATCAGGGAAACCGGCGACACCACCGCCGGAATGCAATGGCTGCGGCGGCTCGACGGACAGACCAAGACCTACACCCTGAACCCGGCCGTGCTCGATGAAAAACTGGCGCGGCAGGAAGGTCTGGTAACGCTCTGGGATCTGCCCGACATTCTGATCAGCCAGAGCAAGGGACTTCCGTTCGGGTACGTTTTTCCCACCAGCGGTACCGTCGTGATCGATGACGCGATCGGGCTGGTGCGGGGCACCCGGCATCCGGCGGCGGCCAAGGCGTTCATCGACTATGTCGGCAGCCAGGAAGCGGAGATTCTGACCGCCCGCAAGGTGTTCCGGCTGCCGGCGAGGCATGACCTGCCGATCGACTCGGTGCCGTCGTGGGTGGCGCAGGTCGAGCGCGAAATGCGGGTGGTCGACATGGATTGGGCAATGCTCGCGCGCCATGGCTCGGACTGGATGGGATACTGGGACCAGCACGTGCGCGGCACCGGCCATTGAGTGAATCTCAACTCGAGGAACGCAGTGGCGCCTTTTCTTGAACTGGATGGGCTGACCAAACGGTTTGACGGAACGACCGCCGCCGAAGACGTCTCGCTGGCGCTGGAGCGAGGCGGAATCCTGGCACTGCTCGGGCCCAGCGGCAGCGGCAAGACGACCACGCTGCGGATGCTGGCGGGGTTTGAGCGTCCCGATGCCGGCCGAGTGCGGGTGGACGGCGAAGACGTGACGCCGCTGGCGCCGGAGCGCCGCCGGTTCGGGATGGTGTTTCAGCACTACGCGCTCTTCCCGCATCTCGATGTCGGCGCCAACATCGCCTTCGGATTGGAGGCGCTGGGGTGGAGCAGGGACGACACCGAACGGCGGGTCCGCGAGTCGCTGGCGCAGGTCGATCTGGCGGGGATGGAGCGCCGCCGTATCGCCCAGCTCTCCGGCGGGCAGCAGCAGCGCGTGGCGCTGGCGCGCGCGCTCGCACCGGAGCCACGGGTTCTCCTGCTCGACGAACCGCTCTCCAATCTCGACCCCGCACTCCGCGAGCGCACTCGTGATGAACTCCGCAACGTGATCCGGCGAGTGGGGATCACCACCGTGCTGGTAACTCACGAGCAGGAGGAGGCGTTCGATCTGGCCGACCGCGTCGCGGTGCTCCGGCTGGGGCGGGTGCAGCAGGTGGACACGCCCGATGCGCTCTACGCTGCGCCGGCCACTCCGTTCGTAGCGCGGTTCGTAGGTCGCTCGAGCTCGATGACGGTTAACGTGATCGGGGAGCAGGGAGATCGAGTGGAGGTTCGGCTGGAAAACACCACCTGGGATCTCCGGCGCGACGAAGTAGCCGCGGAGGTGACTCCCGGCCCGGCGCTGCTGCTGGCGCGCCCGGAAGCGCTCTGGCTCACAGCGCCGGGCGGACGGTCGCTGGCCGGTACCGTGGCCGATCGGCGCTTCCTCGGTGCGTCGGCGCTCTTTACCGTGCGCACGGCGGGCGGCGCGCTGCTGGAGGTGAGCGCACCGCCCCACGCTGTGGAAGTCGGCGCCACGGTCGGGATATTGCCGAGCCGCCGGAGCGGCGGAGGAATCCATCTCTTTCCGCCGGAGGCGGAGCAGTGAGGCTCCGCTGGCGGCCTGGAGTTGGCGCCGCCGCGCTGCTGATCGCGCTGCTGCTCTGGCTGATCGCCTACCCGCTGGTGCTGGTGCTGATCGATGCGGTGCACGGCCCGGCCGGCTGGACGCTCGATTTCATCCGGGCCTTTCTGGGGCGGCCGAACGAGTGGCGGGCGCTCTGGGGCACCGTCTGGATCTCGGTGGCGAGCGTGGTGCTCGCCGGCGCGATCGGAATCCCGCTCGCATTTCTCTTTACCCGCTACGAATTCCCGGGCCGGCGACTGCTCGGCGGGCTGATCGCACTGCCGGCGGTGCTGCCGCCGCTGGTTGGGGTGATCGCGTTTCTGTTTCTGTTCGGCGAAACCGGGTTCATCGCCCGGGTCGTGATGGCGATCTTCGGGCTGGAACAGGCGCCCTGGCGGCTGGAAGGCGCCGGGGCGATCCTCCTGGTCCACGCCTATTCGATGTACGTGTATTTCTATCTCTTTACCCGCGCCGGACTCAGCTCGCTGGACGGTGCGGTGTACGAAGCGGCTGCCAGCCTCGGTGCGGGACGGTGGCGCACGCTTCGCAAGGTGGTGCTGCCGCTGCTCAAGCCGGCGCTCACCGGCGCGGCGCTGCTCACGTTCATGACCTCGCTGGCGTCATTCAGCGCGCCCTACATTTTTGGCGGCGGATTTCGGGTGATGACCACCCAGATCGTGGCGACGCGCCTCAACGGCGATGTCAATCTGGCGATGGTCGAAAC
>DASSTY010000186.1:0-6766 GCA_035707585.1 Gemmatimonadales bacterium | reverse complement strand
ATGCTTCGGGGGTCCCGCGCGGATCGTTCTACCACCACTTCCAGGACAAGCAGGATTTCGCGCTCCAGGTGGCCGACTACTACATGGCGCAGGTCCACGCCGGATTGGATGCCTGTCTGCTGGACACCTCGCGGCCGCCGCTCGAGCGGGTGCGCTTCTTCTTCGAGCAGAGCCGTGATCGCTATCGCCAGGAGGGATACCTGGGCTGCCTGCTGGGCGGGCTGGGCCAGGAACTCTCCGGGGTAGACGAAACCTTTCGGCTCAAGATCCAGGACTGCATGGCGGCAATCGCCGATCGCCTGGGGGTGTGCCTGGAAGAGGCACGGCTGCGGGGCGATCTCCCCGCCGACACCGACTGCCGAGCCATGGCCGATCGGCTGGTGGATTGCTGGGAAGGCGCGGCGCTGCGTACCCGGATCACGCGCGACCCCGCTCCGCTCGGCGCCATGCTCGATTTCTACTTTCGCACCGCGGGCGCGGTGTAGGCTTTTCGCGCTGGTCGGCTAAACCGACCGGTCGGTCTACTTGATGAATGATTTGCTCGCACCCTCACCTGAACGCAGGAGGTGTCCCATGTACCGCCGCTTGATCCCCCTGGTCGCACTCGCCGTGGCGCTCCCCGCCACCCTCGCCGCGCAGGCCGCCGCACCCGCCGATTCAGCCGCCGCCACGGCCCGGATCCAGAACGCGCTGAGCGCCGCTCCCGCAGCCGTCGCCGCGCACGCCACCGTCGCCGACATGGACGGCACCGTCCTGCGCGCCGGCACCAACGGCTGGGTCTGCCTGCCCGATATGGCCAACGTCCCCAACAACGCTCCCATGTGCCTCGACGCCTCCTGGCGCGAGCTGATCGATGCCTGGCAGCACCACCGCACACCCAAGCTCACCGCCATCGGCGTGGGTTACATGCTGCAGGGCGATCTCCCCGTCAGCAACACCGATCCCTTTGCGCAGGCTCCGACGGCGGACAATCACTGGATCCAGCACGGCCCGCCCCACATCATGCTGATCGTTCCCGAGGCTCGGCTGCTGGAAACGGTATCGACCGATCCGGCCAATGGCGGCCCCTGGGTGATGTGGAAGGGCACCCCCTACGCCCACATCATGGTCCCAACCGTGCCGCGGACCGACTGACCACACCGGCGAGGCGGTGCTGGCAACGGAAAGCGGGGGCATTACCATTCAACCTGCCTTCAACTTTCCGCCAGCCCTCCTCGCCCGCTCGCCACTGAGCGGGATGCGGGGGCAAGCAAGGAGATCCGCCGTGCGCCTGTCCCCCGCTGCCGTCGCGCTGATCGCCGCAATCGCCGCCGCCCCGCTCGCGGCCCAGTCTCCCGACCCCGCCTTCACCGCGCGGGTCGATTCGATCGCCACCAGCACGCTGGAATCGACCGGTGTCCCCAGCGCATCGGTTGCTGTCGTGCGTCACGGGCAGCTGGTGTATGCCAGGGCCTACGGCAACGCCACGCTCGATCCCAAAACGCCGGCCACCACCGCCATGCGGTACAGCGTGGGGTCGATCAGCAAGCAGTTCGCCGCGGCTTCGGTTCTGCTGCTTCAGCAACAGGGCAAACTGTCGATCAACGACAAGGTCGGCAAATACATCCCCGGCCTCACCCGCGCCAACGACGTCACCATTCGGCAGCTGCTGTCGCACACCTCCGGCTACCAGGACTACTGGCCGCAGGATTACGTGATGAAGCCGATGCTCGAGCCCACCACCGCCCAGGCGATCATGGACAAGTGGGCCCGGAAGCCGCTCGATTTCGAGCCCGGCACCCGGTGGCAGTACAGCAACACCAACTTCGTCATCGTGGGCGCCATCGTCGAAAAGGTGAGCGGGATGCCGTTCTTCGATTTCCTCCGCGCCAACGTACTGACACCGCTCCAGATGACCACCGCCGTAAACGTCGACCAGAACCCGCTCACCTCGTCCGATCCGACCGGCTACATGCGCTTCGCCCTCGGCCCGCTTCACCCGGCGCCGCGCACCGGCACGGGCTGGATCTACGCCGCGGGCGAACTGGCGATGACGCCGAGCGACCTGGCCAAGTGGGACATCGCGATGATCAGGCAGAGCCTGCTCGCCCCCGCGTCGTACCGTGCGATGGAAACCGAAGTGCAGCTCAACTCCGGCGTGGGAACCGGCTACGGCCTTGGCGTCGACGTGGGAATGTTCAACGGCCACCGGATGATCGAACACAGCGGCGAAGTGTCGGGCTTTACAGCGGAGAACATGGTGTTTCCCGACGATAGTGCGGCGGTGATCGTGCTGACCAATCAGGATGCAGCCCCGGCGGCCGGTGCCATCGGGTCCGGAATCGCGCGCTCGCTCTTTTCAGTGCAGGACTCCGGCACCACCGAACGCACCGCTCAGGCCAAGGCAATCTTCGAAGGGTTACAGCACGGGCAGATCGACCGCTCGCTCTTTACCGACGACGCCAACTTCTACTTCAACGACCAGGCGCTGCATGACTTCGCTTCGAGCCTGGGACCGCTGGGCGCGCCCACGGAATTCCGCCAGGTGTCGCAGGGATTGCGCGGCGGGATGGTGCTGCGGGTGTTCCGGGTTGGGTTTGCCAACGGGAAATCGGTTCGGGCCTGGACCTTCCAGACGCCGGATGGCAAACTTGAGCAGTATCAGGTCGCTCCCATCGGGTGAGCGGCCAGGAGGCAACCATGACTGCTCGATTTCGTTTCGCCTTTGCGCTGCCGCTCGCGGCACTGCTGGCATGTCAGAGCGCCGATGGACGGCGCTCAACCGATTCCACCGCCACCGCCGCGGCAAGCGCCGATACCACCGGCACCGACTCTACCGCGCGCCGGATCGCCCAGAACGGAGATCTCAAGCACCCCGAATCGGCCGCGTACGATCCCGACCTGCACGTCTGGTTCGTCTCGAACATCAACGGCGATCCGTCGGCCCATGACGGCAACGGGTTCATCTCCCGTCTCACCAGCGACATCGCCACTGACTCGCTGAAGTTCATCGAGAGCGGCCGCAACGGCGCCAGACTCGACGCGCCCAAGGGGCTCGCCATTCAGGGAGATACCCTCTGGGTGGCTGACATCAACGTGATCCGCGCGTTCAACAAGCGCACCGGCCGGCCGGTGGCCACGGTGAGCGCTGCCGGTGCCAGGTTCCTCAACGATGTGGCGGTGGGACCGGACGGCGCAGTGTACGTGACCGATACCGGCGGCGATCGAGGCCCCTATCGCATTTACCGGGTGGGAGCAGACCACCGTGCCGCGGTGGCGATCGAAGACACCACCCTGGCCGGCCCCAACGGCATTGCCTGGGACAGTCGCCGCCAGCTCTTCGTGGTCGCGACGATGGGATCCAGGAAGATTCTGAGCTGGGATCCCGCTCAGAAGGCCGTCTCGACGATCGGGACGGGAGCGGGCATGCAGGACGGCATCGGCGTGCTGCCGGACGGTCGAGTGGTGGCGTCGAGCTGGAACGACTCGACGCTCTTCCTCCCCGCCGACAGCACCGCCAGGCCGCTGATTCCGGGTGTTCCGTCTCCCGCCGACTTCGGGATCGACAGCGCCGGGAGACGGATCGCCATTCCCCTGCTGATGGAGAACCGCGTGGAGCTCTGGCAGCTCCCCTAGAACACCTCGGTCGACTCGCGGCCGAGTTCTTCTACCGTTCGGACCACGCGATCGTTGGCATCGGGCTCAACGGCGCGCGTCGTGTCGCGGCGGCGCTTGAATTCCCGGTACTTCTCACTGGCATCGGTCTTCAGGTTGTTGACCTGCCGGCCGATATCGCTCCGGATCCGGGAGCCGCTGGCCGGTGCGAACAGCAGCGCCAGCCCGGCGCCCGCCAGAGTTCCCATCAACGCCGCCCGGCGGCGCTCGCTGGCCCGCTGGCGGCCGCGGCGCCGAGCCATGGAACGAAGCTCCCTGGTGTTGCTGCTCAGGTAATCCACGCCCTCGGACAGCCCCGACGCGGCGGCCTCCTGCCAGTTGCCGAGCCGCCGGCTCAATTTCCTGCGGGTCTTGCTTCCCTCTTCGGGGGCGTAGAGCAACGCCACGCCCGCGCCCACCGCCGCCGCGAGCAGAGCAGTTGTGATCATGCTCCCGGCGCCCATTCCCCTCTCCATTTCTTCCATCCCTTCCTCCAGCGCATCGACCGATTTATCGAGAGTATCCTTCGCTCGTTCCATGGTTGAGCTCCTGTTTGTGACCCTCCCCCAAGCTAACCAATTCCATCACGACGCCCAGGGGTGTCGCCCGCGTGCCATTTCGTACCGGGTGCGACTTGGTGACAGACCGGTAAGCCGCGACTCCGCCAATCTGGCCGCTGGCGACGGCATGCCGACTGCACATGCCCCCGGCGGCGCCGGCAGACTACGCCGGTAGCAGCATGTGGACGATGGTTCGCACCAGTATGTGATGAAGGAGGCAGCTATGTATCTCACTCGACGCTCCACCGACGGAATGCCCTCACTGCGCCGTCTCAATAGTCTGCTGGATGAGGTGTTCGGGACCTGGCCATCCGACCAGGGAACCGGTGCTATCACTTCGGCCTGGCTCCCCGCCTGCGACATTTCGGAGGACCAGGACGCCATCCGCATCGTGGCCGAAATTCCCGGCGTCAAGCCGGAGGATGTGAAGCTCTCGATCGAGAACAACGTCCTCACCATTCGCGGTGAGAAGCAGCAGCGGGCGGAAAACTCGGACGAACGGGTTCATCGTTACGAGCGGTCTTATGGCAGCTTTGAGCGGACCTTCTCGCTGCCGAGCACGGTAGATGCAGATCGGATCGAAGCCAATTACGACAACGGCCTGCTGACGATCGTTCTGCCGAAAGCGGAGCGGGCCCGTCCCCGGGAGATCCCGGTCAAGCAGTCGGCAGGCAGTATCGGAAGTGGCGCTGGCGAGAAGAGTTCGGGCCAGCGGCAGACCGCCCAGCAGGGCGCCAGCCGCTGATCCGGGGGGTGGTCTTCCGGGGCGGCCCGATTTGGTGCATCATTTATGGAACCCGAAACAACCGCCCAGGAGCCACCCATGCCCCGCCAGCCTGCCGCCGACGAGGAACGTACGCAGGAAGATGGTTCTATCAGGGAGGTCCGGTTGCGGGCCACCTACACGGCGCTCTATCCCTCGGTACGCCCTGGCGTCTGGATGCCGGCGGCCGAGGTGAGCGCGCTGGTGCTGTTCCGGAGGTTCGCGGAGCAGGGTCCTGAGGCGTTGGGGAACCGGCCCCTGATCGAGGAGCACTTCGAGTTCCGCGGCGGCTGGCGGCGGGGCCCTCAGCCGGAGCTCAAAACCCGGGCGGAGGACGCCGACGCCGCCGGCCCCTGGCGGCCAAATCGTTCTCGCGACTGACTATCCGGCCCGCTTCAGCGGGCCGGTTTCAGTAGCGCCAGGTCGAACAGCTCGGCGATCCGGCGATACTCGTCGGTCCAGGAACTGGGGCGCTGGAAATCGTGGTCTTCCACCGGATAGGGCGCCAGCTCCCACCCGGTCTTCCCCAGTTCGATGAGCCGCTGCGCCAGACGAACCACATCCTGGAACTCCACATTGTGGTCCTGCACGCCATGAGCGATCAGCAGCGGGTCTTCCAGCCCTTCCGCGTAGTAGATCGGTGAGCTCTGCCGGTACGCCACCGAATCGTTCTGCGGCAGGTTGAGGATCTCGCCGGTGTAACCGTGGTTATAGTGCGCCCAATCGGTCACCGCCCGTAGCGCCGCGCCGGCGCCGAACCACTTCGGCTCGGTAAACAGCGCCATCAGCGTAATGAATCCGCCGTAGCTCCCGCCCCAGATGCCCACCCGGTCCGGAGAGATTCCCATCTCCCGCTGCAGCCATTTCACCGCGTCCACCTGATCCTGCAGGTCTCGGCCACCCATGTGACGGTAGATGGCGGTCCGCCAGTCCCGCCCATATCCGGCCGATCCGCGATAGTCCAGCATCAGCACGGTATAACCGTGGGCCGCCAGATAGTGATCGAACATGTATTCGCGATAGTAGTAGGACCACCACCGGTCCACGTTCTGGAGATACCCGGCTCCGTGGACGAAGATCACCGCGGCACCATTCGGTTTGGCGCCGAGGTCCTGCGGCCGGAAGATCTGGGCGGGAACCTGAGCGCCGTCGGACGCGGGAATCCGGATGATTTCCGGATCTATCCAGTGGAAGCTGAGCCACTCCGCAGTAGGCGAGGTGGTAAGCTGCGTCATCGGAGCATCTGGCCTGGCTGCTTCGATGAACAATTCCGGCGGGCGGTTGGCCGTCGAGAAGACGTCGGCCAGCATCTTCCCATCGGGCGAGAGGACGGCGTCGTGTCCCCCGGGCCGGGTGGTAAGCTGCTCCATCTCTCCGCCGTCTACGGAAAGCCGGTACACCTGCCGCTCAAAGGGCGATGCCTTGCTGGTGTGGAGGATGAACGTGCGCCGGTCGGCCGACAGATCGACCTGATTCACCTCCCACGTTCCGTGAGTGAGCTGCCGGCGATCGGAGCCGTCGGCCGCGGCGGTGTACAGATGGGCCCATCCGTCCGCCTCCGAGACCCACCAGACCCGTCCCGACGGAAGCCATCCGCCGCATCCGAAACAGGGGCCGCCGACCCACGCTGAGTCGCGAAGCCGCTCGATCTGATGCAGCGTTCCGGCGGTATCGATCGTCGCCACGAGATGGGTCTTGAAGTCGGGACTGGTCACCGATACCAGCGCCATTGCGCCGGCGTCGTTCCAGCCGAGCAGACCGATCCGCGCGTGATGACCGCTGTCGTCTTCGAGCAGGTTGATCCAGTGCA
>DASSTY010000185.1:0-4824 GCA_035707585.1 Gemmatimonadales bacterium | reverse complement strand
ACCAAGCACCGGGCCAACCGCCTGGCGGAGTTTCTCGAGCGGCACAAGGTGCCGAACGCCCGGCTGCACGGCAACCGTTCGCAGGCGCAGCGCACCCTGGCCCTGGGCGGATTCAAGGAGGGCACCTTTCGCGTGCTGGTGGCGACAGACATCGCGGCGCGGGGCATCGATGTGGAAGCGCTGGAGCATGTGATCAACTTCGATGTGCCGGCTGCGCCCGATGACTACATCCATCGGGTTGGCCGCACTGCGCGCGCCGAGGCCACCGGTGACGCGTTCACCCTGGTCTCTCCCGATGAGGAGAACGATGTCCGCGCCATCGAGCGCGCCATCGGCTCGAAGATCCCGCGCGCCCGGGTCGCCGGGTTCGACTACAGCCAGCGCCCGGCCGAGCGATTCGAAATCCCGCTGGCCGAACGCATCGCCGCGATTCGGGCCCGCAAAGCGGAGGAGCGTGCTCGAGCGCGGGCCAAGGCGGAGCGCCGCGCCCAGCACGAGGCGCAGTCGCTGCAGCGAGCAGCCGACAATGGCACTGGCGATAAACGGCCGCGCCGCCGGCGTCCACGCCGCAGCGGAGGCGGACCGCGCAGCTAGGCGGCGCTATCTTTGGCTATGCGCAAACCCTGGCTGGCAGAGCTTTATCTCTATCCGCTCAAAGGCGGCCGCGGCATTCCGCTGCTGGCAGCACCGGTCGACTCCCGCGGGCTCCGGTTCGACCGCCGCTGGCTGGTGGTCCGGCCGGACGGCACGTTCCTGACTCAGCGGACCCATCCGAAACTGGCCCTGATCGCGCCAGCGCTCACGCCCGAAGCGCTGCATCTCTCGGCACCAGGTTTGCCGCCTCTCACACTGCCGTTTGAAGCCACCGGTGACCGGCGGGTGGTGCGCATCTGGCGGGATACCTCCGATGCGCTCGTCGTCCCTTCAGCGTCCACCTGGCTCGGCGAGTTGCTGGGAGAAGAGGTCGAGCTGGTGTTCATGCCGGAGGACGCTGAGCGCAAGGTGGAAGCCCACGGCGGCCGCGATGCCGCGCTGGTGAGCTTTGCCGACGCTTACCCATTCCTGCTGGTGTCGCGCGCCTCGTTGGCCGATCTCAACTCTCGGCTCGACCATCCGCTTCCGATGAACCGCTTCCGGCCCAATCTCGTAATCACCGGCACCACTCCCTTCGCCGAAGACAGTTGGAAGCAGATCCGCGTCGGTGAACTGATGCTGGATGTCGTGAAGGGATGTGCCCGCTGTGCGGTGACGACCGTGGATCAGCGCACCGGACGACCTGATGAACCGGAGCCGCTCAAGACCCTCGCCACCTTCCGCCGGCACGATGGCGAAGTCTGGTTTGCCCAGAACGCTGTGCACCATGCCCCCGGAATGTTGCGGGTGGGCGATCCGGTCGAGGTGTTGGCGTAATGGAAGTGCAGATCTTCGGGCGAAAGAAAGATCCGGCCACCCGCGCGGCGCTCCGGTTCTTTGCCGAGCGACGGGTGCGAACGCATTTCGTGGATCTCGATCAGCGGCCCGCCGCGCTCGGCGAGCTCCGTCGCTTTGCTCAACGCTTTGGCGTTGATGCGCTGGTCGATCGTGCCTCGCGCCGGTTCGCCGATCTGGGACTTCGCGCCGCCCGGCTGAGCGAGGACGCCTGGCTGGGTCGGCTCGCCGAAGAACCGCTCCTCCTCCGAATGCCGCTGGTCCGCCAGCAGCAGCGACTCACCATCGGTCCGGCGGAGGCGGAGTGGCGCGCCTGGGTGGGCCGGTAGAGTGAGTGTTCTCTCGCTCTCCGCGGTTGCCGTGGAGTATGGCGGTGAGCCGCTGTTCCGCGACCTCACGCTCGCGGTCGAAGCGGGAGAGCGCTGGGCGATCGTCGGCCGGAACGGGGCCGGCAAGACGACGCTGTTCCGCCTCATCACCGGAGAAACCGAGCCGACCCGCGGCACGGTGGCGCGGGCGTCGGGTCTCCGGATGGCGCTGCTCGATCAGTACCGCGATTTCGGATCGGCCACGACGGTGTGGGAGGCGGCGGCCGGTCCCTTTGCCGAGCTGCTGGCGCTGGAATCGGCGCTCCACGCCGAAGCCGCCCAGCTTGGCGAATCGGCTACCGACGCTGATCTGCAGCGCTACGCCGAGATGCTGGAGCGATTTGAACGTGAGGGCGGATACACGGTGGCGCCTCGGGTGGACGCCGTGCTCCATGGGCTCGGCTTCGATCCCGAGGGCGCTCGGACTCAGGAACTGTCTGGCCTGAGCGGCGGCGAACGCGGGCGGCTGGGATTGGCCCGCCAGCTGGTGGCGCCCGCCGAGCTGCTTCTGCTGGACGAGCCGACCAATCACCTCGATCTCGAGACAACCCGCTGGCTGGAAGACTATCTCAAGGGCTACGCCGGCACTCTGCTGCTGATCAGCCACGACCGCGCCTTCATGGCGGCGGTGGTGGATCACGTTCTTCACCTGGAACACGGTAGCGGGACCAGCTATGCCGGCGGGTACGAAGCGTTCGTTACTCAGCGGGCCGAGCGCCGCCTCGCTGCCGAGCGTGCCTTTGCCAAACAGCAGAAGAACATCGCCAGCGAGGAGGACTACATCCGCCGCAATATCGCCGGCGGCAACAGCCGCCAGGCGAAGGGCCGGCGCCGCCGGCTGGCGCGGCTCCCTCGGCTGAGCGCTCCGGAGGGTGATGACGGCGTCATGTCGGTCCGGTTCGAATCGGCAGCCCGCGGCGGCGATCAGGTGCTGGTGGCGGAGAATGTCGGCCTGGAAATCGAAGATCGTACTCTGCTGCGAGATTTCACCGCCCGGATCACGCGGGGCGAAGTGGTTGGGCTGATCGGGGCCAACGGCACCGGCAAATCGACGCTGCTTCGCGCGCTCTTCGGCGAGCGCGAAGTGAACGGCGGCAACATTCGCCTGGGCGACTCAGTGACCGCGGCGTATTATCGACAGGATCTGGCGCAGGTGTCGGAAGACCAGCGCTTGTACGACATGATTGCCGACCGGCGGCCGATGTGGAGCCGCGGTGCGGTGCAGGGTCATCTGGGCCGATTCGGGTTTTCCGGAGACTCGGTACAGCGCCGAGCCGGCTCGCTGTCCGGTGGCGAGCGGGCGCGAATGGCGTTGGCGCTGATGATGCTGACCGGCGCCAATTTCCTGGTCTTCGATGAACCGACCAATCACCTCGATGTCGAATCGATCGAGGCGCTGGAAGATGCCATCGCGCAGTACGACGGGACGGTGCTGCTGGTAAGCCACGACCGGGCGCTGCTGAGCGCGCTGGTGACCCGGCTCTGGATCCTGCACGACCAGCGAATTACCGATTTTCCCGGCGGGTTCGACGAATGGGAAGCGGCGAGCAGCGAGCGCGCCGAGGCTGCCCGCATCGCCGCGGCAGAAGAAGAACCGGCCCGCCGGGTTCGCGAACGCCAGACGGTGCGCCGCGGTAACAACGACAGCCAACGTGAGCGCCAGACGGCGCTGCGCCGCGCCCAGCGCGAGCTCGAAGAATCGGAGGCCCAGGTGGCCATCGCCGAAGCGGCGGTTGCCGAGCTGGTGCGCCGGCTGGAAGATCCAGCGCTCTATGCCGATGCTGACGGGGCGCGAGAAGCGGCTCGGCTCAGTGCCGAGCTGAAAGCCGCCCGCGGCACGCTGGATCGGGCCTATGAACAATGGGCTGCGGCGACCGCGGCGGTTGAGAGCGCCGCGGCATTGGCGGCGGTCTCCACGCCGCGTTAGTTTCGGAGGCACTCGCGTCCCACCCACCTTCAGCCTAGCGATAGTCCATGCCTCGCCGTTCCGATTCGGTTGCTCCCGATTACCCCACCGCGCCCTCGCTGGAGACCGCGCTCAGCGCCGATGCGCCGGCGGGAATCTCCACACCCTTTCTAGCAATCGCAGTGGCGCAGGGCGCACTGCCTTCGTCACTCCAGCCGCTCGACCAACAGGCCGGCGGTGCGCTCAGCCGGCTGATCTCGTCGGGTGATTTCCAGGGGAAGCGCGACGAAGTCGCGGCGGTTTATCCCGGCGGCCCCGCCGCTCGAATCGTGCTGATCGGTCTCGGCAGCGCGGAGAGCATCGACCGCGTGGCGGTGCGCCGCGGGGCCGCAGTGGCCGCCAAACGGGCACGCGCCGCCGGCGTCGCAGAAGCCGCGTTCTATCTGCCACCGGACGCACGGGGAAGCCTGGCGCCGGCCGAGGCAGCCCAGGCGATTACCGAAGGCCTTTTCCAAGGCGCCTGGTTCTTCAGCGCAATGAAACTGCCGCCCGAACAGCCCAAGGCGACTCTCGAGCGCATCACCGTGCTGGCACCGGAGGATCGTGCTGCAATGGAGCCCGGGTGGCAGCGGGGTGCGGCGATCGGCGCCGGCCAGGCGTATGCCCGCGGGCTGCAGGTGCTGCCGGGAAATCTCTGCACCCCGACGTTTCTGGCGGAGCGCGCCTCGGAGCAGGCCGCCCGCCACGGATTTGAATGCACGCTGCTCGGCCCCACCGAACTGGCACAGGAAGGGATGGGCGCGCTCCTGGCGGTGGCCAAGGGAAGCGCTCAGGAGCCGCGCCTGATCGTCCTCGAATACAAGGGTGCGCCGGGTGCCCCCGTGGTGCTGGTGGGGAAGGGAGTCACCTTCGACACCGGCGGGATTTCAATCAAACCGGCGCCCAACATGGAAGACATGAAGTACGACATGTCGGGTGCGGCGGCGGTGTTCGGCGCGTTCGAAATGCTGGGCCGGTTGAAGCCGCGGGTTCATGTGATCGGCGTGGTCCCCAGTGCGGAGAACATGCCCGGCGGCGCGGCCTATCGGCCTGGTGATGTGGTCAAGAGTCATTTCGGAAAGA
>DASSTY010000184.1:0-3625 GCA_035707585.1 Gemmatimonadales bacterium | reverse complement strand
GCCCGATTTCCGCCCGAGATGGCCCGCGGCCACCATCCGGCGCAGTAGGGGACAGGGACGATACTTCGGGTCGCCAAGCCCGTCGTGCAGGACCTCGAGGATCGCGAGGCAGACGTCGAGGCCGATGAAGTCGGCGAGCGTGAGCGGTCCCATCGGGTGATTCATTCCGAGCTTCATCACGGTATCGACCGACTCGGGTGTGCCGACGCCTTCCATCACGGCGAAGATCGCCTCGTTGATCATCGGCATCAGAATCCGGTTGGCCACGAAGCCGGGATAGTCGTTCACCTCGACCGGCGTCTTGCCGAGACCGCGAGCGATTTCCATTACCCGCTCGGTGGTGGCATCACTGGTGGCGTGCCCCCGAATCACCTCGACCAGCTGCATCACGGGAACCGGATTCATGAAGTGCATGCCGATCACATGGTCTGCGCGGGAGGTGCACGCCGCGATTTCGGTGATCGAGATGGAACTGGTGTTGGTGGCCAGGATGGCATCGGGGCCGGCGATCTGATCGAGTCGTTCGAACAGCTTGAACTTGATCTCGGGATTTTCGCTGGCGGCCTCGATGATGATTGCGGCGTTGGCGGCGGCCTGCAGGTCGGTACCGGTGCTGATGCGGCCGAGAATCTCTGGCGGCGCCTCGGCTGAGAGAGTTCCCTTCTTGACCTGGCGATCGAGATTGCCGCGAATGGTAGCGAGCCCGCGCTCCAGTGCCGCGGGCGCGACATCGATCAGTGCCACTGCCCAGCCGTGCTGCGCGAAAACGTGGGCGATCCCGTTCCCCATGGTGCCCGCCCCAATGACAGCCGCCCGATTCATGACTGCTTCTCCCTGGCCCAGCGGGCCGCGACAAAGATTGCGATGGTAAGCACACAGGTGGCGAGCAGCCCGCCTTCCGGTCCGAAACCGCCGCCGGTGAGCCAGGCGGGGCTCCCCGAGTGGTAGTCCAGCATGGGAATGCTGAACGGCAGTCCGCTCACCGGCGCATCGAGCGCCGCCAGTGTGCCATTCCAGCCAAGATGAACGCCGAATGCGGTCCAGATGCCGCCCGGCGCAAAGAAGGCGACGCCCAGGAGCACGCCGGCCAGCGCGATGTTACCGAACGCCAGCCCGGTGAAACCCGGATTGGCGGCATGCGCGAGACCGAACAGCAGCGCCATCGCAACGATGGCACCGCGCCGGCCAAACGCCGCCGCCAGCAGCACCAGCGGCAACCCGCGGAAAATTACCTCTTCGCTCAACGCTGCCGGAGCCAGGAGCCCCAATGTTGCGCCGACTCGGCTGAGATATTGAGCGAACGACCCGGCATCCGGCGACCACCCGGCGCCGCCGATCGGCACCGCCAGGAGCATGGCCGTGCCGACCGCGACAGTCCCGAGCAGCAGTCCGCCGCCAAAGCCATTGAGCGCCCGGACGCCGCCGGTGCGCCAGCGAAGTTCCCGCGCATCGAGGTGCAGTGCGATGTGCCCCACCACCCAGGTAGCCAGGCCAAATCCAAGCAGCGCAGCCCCGCCCTGGATGGCGACGTCGATCGGAGCGGGCTTGGCGGGATTGGGAATGTGGTGAAGCAGGAGGGCGGCGGCGAAGGCGAGGAGCAGCGACAGTAATGCGCCGAGCAGTGCGAAGACAATGATGGCCACGATGGCGCGCGTGGCCGTGATCGGCGGAACTACTGTATCGCCCGAAGTCAACGGAGCCGGCGCGCCGCCGGGCGGAAGAGGAGGATCGCCACAGCGGCGAGCCCGACCTTGACGAGATCGCCGGTAAAGAACGGCACGAACCCGAGGCGGAACGCCTGCGCCGCGTTGTGACTCAGCACGGTGAGCTGAGCCAGGCCGCCGACATGGATCACCACCATTCCGGCCAGCGCCGCCAGGAGTGCCCGGCCAGCAGTGAGCGCCGGAGTCCTGCCGCGGCCGGCGATCCGTCCCGCCACTGCGGCGGCAACCGGAAACGCGAGGAGATACCCGCCGGTTGGCCCCATCAGGTACAGCGGCCCCGCTCCACCGGCAAACACCGGCAGCCCAGCCAGACCGAGCAGCAGATAAATCGCCAGCGCCGCCGCGCCACCGGCTGCGCCGAGCAGGCCGCCAACCACCAGCACCGCGAGCGGCTGCAGCGTCATCGGCACCGGACTGAACGGCACCGGCACCGCGATCCGCGCCGACAGGGCCACCACCGCGACGCCCAGCGCGATGCCAAGGAGGCGCCCGCCCGAACGGGTCCGGGGAGCGGCGATGATCTGCGGCTGGACGGCTTCGGGCATCAGATACGCTCCACGCTGAGGGCTACCGCATTGCCGCCGCCCAGGCAGAGCGTTGCCAGCCCGGTGCGCGCGTTCCGATCCTGCATGGCATACAGCAGCGTCGTGAGGATACGGGCGCCGCTGGCTCCGATCGGATGCCCCAGCGCTACCGCACCGCCATTCACGTTGACGCGGCTCCAGTCCCAGCCCAGCTCGCGACCGTCGGCGATCGCCTGTACCGCAAACGCCTCGTTGGCTTCGATCAGATCGTAGTCGCCGATCTTGGCGCCGGTCTTCTGCATGAGACTGCGCACCGCCATGATCGGCGCGAAGAAGAGATCCTTCGGCTCGCCGCCGCCGGTGGCGTAGCCGGTGACCCGGGCGAGCGGAGTGAGCCCGTTCGCTTTGGCGAAAGCCAGCGAGGTAACCACCAGCGCGCTGGCACCGTCGTTCAATCCGGGAGCGTTGCCCGCGGTGACGAGTCCGTTCTTCCGGAACGCGGGCTTGAGCTTGGCCAGGGTTTCCGGTGTCGTATCCTTGCGGGGCGACTCGTCGGCGCTCACCGTCGTGGTGCCGCCCTTGCCGCTCACCTGCACCGGCAGGATCTCCGCCTGGAACTTTCCGTTCTGCTGGGCTTCGACCGCCTTGCGATGGCTCTCAAAGGCGAACTGGTCCATCTCCTCGCGGGTGATTCCAGTCTTCTCCGCGGTATACTCGGCGTACTCACCCATGTGGACGCAGCCGAAGGAGTCCCAGAGCCCGTCGTGGATCATCCCATCGACCATCGTCTGATTGCCCGCCTTGACGCCGGTGCGCATTCCGTAGAGGTAGAACGGAGCGCTCGACATCGACTCCTGCCCGCCGGCCACGATGCACTGCGCGTCGCCCGCCTTGATTGCCTGCGACGCGAGCATCACCGCCTTGAGGCCGGAGCCGCACACCTTGTTGATCGTAAGCGCGGGGATGACCGGCGGCAGGCCAGCGTGGACCGCGGCCTGGCGGGCGGGGGCCTGGCCGGAGCCGCCCTGAACCACCTGGCCCATGATGACTTCGTCTACCGCGGCGCCGTCGATTCCGGCGCGCTGCACCGCCTCAGCAATGACCTTGGCACCAAGCTGCGGGGCGGTAAAGGAGGAGAGGCCGCCCAGAAATCGGCCGATCGGCGTCCGCACGGCGGATACCAGGACCGGCGTGGTAGAATCGCTCACAATGCCCATCCGGTTGGAGATCTAGTTGCCGTGGGAAAATAGGGCGGAAGGGGCGGTAGATGGAAGGGCGAAAGAGAAGACGGGAGGACGGGAGGACGGGGGGACGGAACGACGGGAGGACGGGAGGACGGAACGACGGGAGGACGGGAGGACGGAACGACGGGAGGGC
>DASSTY010000183.1:0-3544 GCA_035707585.1 Gemmatimonadales bacterium | reverse complement strand
GCACGCGCCACGGGGATGTGGCAGTTCATGAGAGGGACGGCGCGGGCCTACGGGCTTCGGGTGGACAGTTGGGTCGATGAGCGGCGGGACCCCTACAAGGCCACCGAAGCGGCCGCCCAGTACCTCTCCGACCTCTACAAGCAGTTTGGCTCGCTCTACCTCGCCGCGGCCGCGTACAACGCCGGCGGCGGCAGCATTTCGCGGAGCATCCGGCGGATGCCCGACGACGATGCCGACACCGTCATCACCGACGCGACTTTCTTCCGGCTCTACGACACTCGGCTGCTGCATCGCGAAACCGCCGATTACGTCCCCAAGCTGATCGCGGCGGCGCTGATCGCCAAGCAGCCCGAGCAGTACGGCTTTACGGTGCCGGACAGTCTGGGTCCGGTGTCCTACGATTCGCTGGTGGTGCCGGGAATGGTGGGACTCGACGTGCTGGCCAAACTGGCCCATGTCACGGTGAGCTCGCTGCGGGAACTCAATCCCCAGTACATCAAACTGGTGACTCCGCCGGACGGAAAATCGGTAGTGCGGCTCCCCGCCGGCACCGGCGAGATCGCGGCTGCCGCCTTTGCCAAGCTGCCGGCCAGCCAGCGGGTCAGCTTCGTGCACTACACGGTGCGGCGCGGTGAATCGATCAGTGTAATCGCTCATCACTTTCACATCAGCCAGCGCGAACTGCTGGCGGCCAATCCGCGAGTCAAGCCGCGCCGGCTGCAGATCGGCCAGCATCTGATCATCCCCACCGGCAGCGGGGCCGCCGCCCTGGTGGCGCGCCGCCAGATGGAAGAGAGCGAACCGGTGCGCTCCGGCCAGGAGTTTCACACGGTTCGCCGCGGCGAATCGGTTTCGGTCATCGCTCAGCGCTATGAAGTAAGCGAGAAGAGTATCCGGAGCTGGAATCATCTCGATCGGAAGGGCACCATCCGGATCGGCCAGCGGCTTCGGATTTCGCCGCCCAGCGGGCGAGCTGAGCGCGGCACCAGACCGGCGCGGAACTCCGTGCGGACGCGGACTCACATCGTGAAGCGGGGCGAAACGTTGACGGGCCTGGCGCGACGGTACGGCGTGTCGCTCCAGGCCCTGAAAGAGGCCAACGGGCTGCATGGCAACGACCCGATGATCCGGGCCGGCAGCTCACTCAGGATTCCGACAGGCTGACCGCTTACTGCTCCAGCGATTGCTGCGGGTGATAGTCCTGCAGCACCGCCATGGCATAGCCGTTGGCAGGATCGCCGCCGCTGGCCAGAATCTGATTGACCCGGGCCGGGCCCCGATTGTACGCCAGCAATGCCAGGTGCATGTCGCCGTGATACTGCACCATGAGCGTCTTGAGGAACCGCAGGCCGATCCGCAGGTTGACATCCCGCCCGAGCAGCTGGTGTTCGGTAACCCTGGGCGCGAAGTATCGGGCCGTGGCAAGCTGAATCTGGGTATACCCCAGCGCACCGGCCGAGCTGCGTGCATCTGACTTGAAATTGCTCTCCACCTTGACCAACTGATACGCCAGCGGCGGATCGATCCCTTCGCTGAGCGCGATGTCGTAGATGGCCGCGGAAAGATCGGCCGGGATCTGGTACTTGGTGGAATACTTCATGACCGCCTGAGCGCGGTCGAGCTGGCTCTTGACCACGGAGATTTCGCTGCGGACGGATGCCAGCTGGTGGTCGAGTGCGGTAGCGGAAGGCAGCACGGCTGCGGCCGCTGGGGCCGGTGCCGGGCGGTGGGACCAGCCGCTGAGGGCGCTGAGCATGATGCCGCCGACCAGCAGAAGGCCGCCGCGCATCATGATGCGTTTGATCCAGGTACTCCTGGGCTCAACCAGATTGGCTGAGGTGGTCATCGGTCCTCCTCGGTCAGGGGTCGCGCTCAGGAATCGTCGCGGCGCCAGTCGCCTCGCGTTCCTCCTGTCTTGCTGACCAGCTGCACGGCCTCGATCGTCATGGCCCGGTCGACCGACTTGGCCATGTCATACACCGTCAGGCACGCCACCGAGACTGCGGTGAGTGCTTCCATCTCTACGCCGGTCCGCCCGCGGGTGCGGGTGGCCGCCCGGATGCGCACGCCGGGCAGATCGGGATCGAGCCGGGCCTCGACCAGCACCTGGTCCAACCCCAGCGGATGACAGAGGGGGATGAGCTCCCCGGTGCGCTTGGCCGCCTGAATGCCGGCCAGCTCTGCCACCGCCAGTACGTCTCCCTTCTTGACGCCTTCGCTTGCAACGACCGCGTACCCTTCCGGCGACATTCGCACGGCACCTCGGGCCACCGCGGTGCGATCGGTTTCCGGCTTGCCGCTTACGTCTACCATGCGGGGGCGGCCCTGCTCGTCCAGATGCGAGAGACTCACAGCGTCCTCGCCAGTTGGCCGCCCAGCACTGCCAGCAGAAGCTGGGGGTTGACGTTGCCCGCGGCGCTTTCGCGCGCCTGGCTTACCAGTTCCTGCGCGGCCAGCAGCGGTGCGGGCGAAACGCGCCGAAGCAATCCTTCGGGAACCGGGCGGCGGGGCTGCTCTCCTACCGCAACGCGGGCCGCTTCACCCAAGGTATCGGCCAGGGCGTCGAGCATGGTGCTAAAATCGCCCCGGGCGGACCAACTTCCCTGCTTCAACGCCCGCTCCAGGCGAGCGCTCCGCCCCGCCAGTACTGATTCGAGCAGATCGGCCGCGGCCTGGTAGGCCTTGGCGTCGGCATCGCCTTCTGCCAGTGCGGCGCCAATCGAACCGGCCGCTCGCTGCACCCGTTCATCCAGCTCGCGCGCGCCCGGGATGGGCTGCAGCATCGAACTGAGGAATTGCCGTACGTCGTTATCGCTCAGCCGTCCCAATCGGAGCGGCACCACGCGCGAGCGCATGGTGGGGAGCAGCCGCCGAGCGTCGGTCGTCGTCAGGATGAAGAGCGCCTCCGGTGGCGGCTCCTCCAGCACCTTGAGCAGTGCGTTGGCCGCTTCCTGACTCGACTCCTGTGGAATCAGCCGCTCGGCCTCGCCGACGATGAAGATCCGCCTGCCGCCTTCGACCGATGTGAGCGCCGCCCGCCGTTGCAGGAGCCGGGCGCTGGCCACCCCGTGGCTCGCCATGCCGTCCGGAGCGGTGTAGAGCGGCTGCTTTCTGCGCTCCGCCAGCACTTCGCCGATCAGCTCGGCGGCTTCCTCCACCTGCTTGTCCGGGTCTCCCGCCTTGGGGCGGGGGATCGGCGTGAACCAGTGCAGGTCCGAGTGGCTCAACTCGCCCACCAGATGGCAGGCCCGGCACTGTCCGCAGGGCTCGGCGCCCGACCGCTCGCAGAGGACCAGCTGGGCCAGCCAGAGCGCCAGTCGCTGCTTCCCGACTCCGGCCGGCCCCGTGATCAGGAGCACCTGGGGGAGCCGTCCAGCGGCATGGGCCAGGGCCAGACGGCGCCGGGCCTCGGCGTGGCCAATCAGCGGGGGCAGTGACATGGCCGGGAAAGGTAATCCGGACCCGCCCGAGCGGTAGCCGCCGTGCCCCTACGCAGGAAGCTGGCCGTGAGCCTCTCGATGCTTGCTAAACTTTCTATTTTCAA
>DASSTY010000182.1:0-6124 GCA_035707585.1 Gemmatimonadales bacterium | reverse complement strand
GCCGAGTCGGTGCCGAGGGCGCGGCCTTCACGCCGGTCGATCGATCCGGGCAGCCCGACCGCCGCCGCCGCCATCGCCGTGAACAGGATCGGAGGCTGGTCGAGGCCACGGGGTAGGGGCGGGAAGCGGGTCGTGGGTCGTAGGAAGGGTGCACCGCTGCGCCGGTCGGAGTGTCGGCTGGCAAGATCCCTCGACTTCGCGGCCTTCGGCCGCTCGCTCGGGATGACGCCGGTGCCGGTTGGAGCCACGGTCGCGCGCGACGCGCCCTTCCCATCTCTTCCCGTCTTCCCGTCTTCCCGTCCTCCCGCCCACCGTCCGTCCGTCCGTCTGTCCGCCCGTCCGTCTTGTAAGTACCCGCTTGCATCCCCGGCCTGCCCCCGTTAGCCTGCGGGCCCATGACTGATCCGCGCGAACGGCTCCTCGAGGCCGCGGCCCGCATCTATGCGGAACAGGGATTCCTCGGCGCCACCACTCGGCGCATCGCCACCGAGGCGGGTGTCAATGAGGTCACCCTCTTCCGGCAGTTCGGCTCGAAGGAGGCGCTGCTCCGGGCGTCGCTCGAACGCGCCGGAGCCGAAATCCTCTCGCCCGGTCTCCCCGAATCGCCGAGCGATCCCGCCGCTGAAGTGGCCCGCTGGGCTGTCGCGCTCTGGGAGCAGCTCGCGGCCCATCGCTCGATGATCCGCACCTGCATGGGCGAGATCGAAACCCATCCCGAGATCATGCCGACTTGCGGCTCTCCCGGGTCGGCCAACACGGCGGCGAAGCGGGCGCTCTGTCACTATGTGAAGTCGCTCCAGGAGAGCGGGCGGGCCCGGCGCGATGTGGATCCGGGGCCGGCGGCGAGTCTCCTGATGGGCGCCATCTTCGCCGACGCAATGAGCCGAGACCTGATGCCGGAGATGTACAGCAGGCCGGCCAGGCAAACCGTCACCGAATATGTCCGGCTCTTTCTTCGAGCCGTGCTGGTCGAGTGCGCATGAGAGTTCGTGTCGTTGCAGCAGCGCTTGGAGTTCTGGTAACCGTCGCTGCCGCACCGGTTGCGGCCCAGGCCGTCGCCGATTCCGCTCGCACCCTTTCGCTGGATGAGGCGCTTCGGCTGGCGGAGGGAGAGAGCGAAACCGTCGGTATCGCCGCAGCGGAAATCCGTCGGGCCGAAGGGCTCCGATCTCAGGCGCGGAGCGGATACTTCCCCCAGTTGAGCGGCTCCGCCAGCTACACCCGCACCCTTCGTTCGCAGTTTTCGTCGCTGGCGAACGAAGAATCCGACGGGAGCGACACGACGTCCGCTCCGACCACCTGCAGCCAGTTCACCGCGCACCCGGAACTGCCGATCGCCGCGCGGCTCGATTCGCTGGAGACGGCGGTGGAATGTTCGTCGCAGGCCAACCCGTTTTCCGCTTTCAGCAACCTGCCGTTCGGGCGGGAGAACGCCTACAGCTTCGGGCTGTCGCTCTCGCAGACGCTGTTCGACGGCGGCCGCACCGCCGGTCAGTCGCATGCGGCGGCGGCGCAGCTTGCGTCGGCCCGGATCGGTTTCACCGCCGCACAGGCGCAGCTGCTCCTCGATGTGGTGCAGGCCTATTACGACGCCCTGCTGGCCGATCGTCTGGTCGCCATCGCCGAATCGACGCTGGTGCAGGCCGATACCACGCTGAGCCAGACGAAGCTGGCGCATCAGGTGGGCAATCAATCGGATTTCGATCTGCTGCGCGCGCAGGTGGCGCGAGACAATCAGGTGCCGGTGGTGATTCAGCAGCACGCGGCGCGCGATCTGGCGTACCTGCGGCTCAAACAGCTGATCAACCTGCCGCTGGATCAACCTGTTTCGCTCACGGCGGCGCTGGGCGACACCGGAATGGTGGTACCCGATCGGGTCCGGCAGCTGGCCGGCACGCCGGGAGACACTACCGTCGGCAACCGGGCGCCGGTGCGGCAGGCGGCGCAGGCGGTGGAGGCACAGGAGGGTCTGGTGGGCGCAGCGCGTGGCGCCCGGTTGCCGGCACTGGTGCTGAGCTCCGATTTCGCCGAGCTCAATTATCCGCAGAAGGTCGCCTCATCCTGGGGTCCCTGGCTCTCCAACTGGACGGTGACGCTCGGCGTGCAGATTCCGATCTTTACCGGCGGCCGGCTGGGCGGAGCGGTCAAGAGCGCCCAGGCCAGTCTCGATCAGGCCAAGCTGCAACTGGAACAAACCCGAAAGCTGGCGCGGCTCGATACCCGCACCGCGCTGTACCAGTACAACTCAGCGCGGGCGGCGTGGGAAGCGAGCCAGGGAACTGAAGCCCAGGCGGCCAGGGCGTATCAGATCGCCGAGCTGCGCTATCGCGAAGGGATTTCGACCCAGCTCGAACTCAACGATGCGCGGCTCCTGCTGGAGCAGGCGCAGGTGAACCGGGCGCAGGCGGCCCGCGATCTTCAGGTGGCGCGAATCCGGGTCGCGCTGCTGCCGGTCCTCCCGCTGGCGGGCGCCGCCAACGGCGCTGGAGCTGCGGGCACGCCTGGCGGTGCTAATTCCGGGACCAACGCCAACGCGGCGAGCATGCCGGCCGCCTACACCCAGCCCGCTCGCACACCGGAGTCGGCCGGGACCATCAACACCAACGGGACGGTCGCGCCATGAGAGTGCGGAAGCTGACGGCGGTGATTGCGATGGCGCTGCTGGCCGGCGCCTGCCACAAGGGGCAGGACACGGCAGAGGCGCACTCGGCGCCGAGTGCGGTGACCGTCGGGCCGGAGAACATCGCGGTGGTGGATTCGAGCGTGCTTCAACTGGGTCCGGTGATTTCGGGATCGCTGCAGCCGGGGAAGGAAGCGACCGTTCGCGCTCAGGTGAGCGGCGCAGTGCTCGCCACCTACGTGGACGAAGGCGATGCGGTGAAGAAGGGCCAGCTGCTGGCTCGGCTCGACGCTACCGCGCTGCAGGATGCCTACCTCTCCGCCAAGCAGGGCGCGCGCAGCGCGGAATCGGCGCTGACGGTGGCGCAGCGGAATGCGGAGCGATCGCGCACGCTGGCCCAGGCCGGGGCGATCGCCCCGCGCGATCTCGAAGCCGCCGAGCAGGCGGAAACCAGTGCGCGCGCGGCGGCCGCCGATGCCAGGGCCCGCCTCGCTGCCGCGCAACAGCAGCTCTCGTACGCCACCGTCGAGGCGCCGTTCAGCGGGCGAGTCAGCCAGCGCCAGGTCGAAGCCGGCGATGTAGTACAGCCGGGCGGTGCGCTTTTCACCATCGTGAATGCATCGACGCTGCAGCTCGAAGCCTCGGTGCCGGCGGAACAGGCGGGCCAGCTCCGGGTGGGCGCGCCGGTGGTGTTTTCGGTCAATGGTTATCCCAATCGCACCTTCAGCGGCAAGATCGATCGAATCAATCCCACCGCCGATCCCAGCACCCGCCAGGTGCGGATCTATGCCACGATTCCCAATCGGGAGGAGTCGCTGGTGGGCGGCCTCTTTGCGGAGGGGCAGGTGGCGCTGGAGTCGCGCGAGGCGCTGCTGGTGCCGGCCAACGCGGTGAACCAGACCCAGGTGACTCCCACCGTCACTCGACTGGTGCAGGGCAAGGCGCAGCCCACCGCGGTGGAACTGGGCGCCCGCGACGATCAGCACGATCGCATCGAAATCACCGCCGGGCTCTCGGTGGGCGACACCGTCCTGCTGGGCTCGGCGCAGGGTGTCACACCCGGCACGCCGATCCGGATCATTCAGCTTACCGACCAGACCGCCGCGGAGCGCTAGCAGCCGATGTTCATCTCCGATTTTGCGATCCGCCGGCCGATTGTCACTATCACCGCCATGCTGGCGCTGGTGGCATTCGGGGTCGCCGCACTGCTCAATCTGCAGACCGACGAATTTCCCGATGTGCAGCAGCCGGTGGTGGCGCTCACGATTCCCTATCCCGGCGCTTCGCCCGAAACGGTTGAACGGGAGATCATCGATCCGCTGGAAGAGGCGTTCTCGTCGATCAGCGGAGTGGACTGGAGCAAGACCGAGGCGCACGCCACCGACGGCCTGGCGACGTTCGTGATCTTCTTCGATTTCGAGAAGGACCTCCAGCAGGCCTCGCAGGACGTACGCGACGCCATCTCCACCAAGCGGGCCGACCTCCCGACCGAAATGGAAGAGCCGATTCTGAGCCGGCTCGATCCGGGCGTGCTCCCGGTGCTTTCCATCGCCCTCACCTCCAACACCGTCTCTGCCTCCACGCTGACGCGACTGGTCGATCCCGACATCCTGCGCGAACTGCGGAGCGTGCCGGGCGTGGCGGAGGCCGATCTGATCGGCGGGGTGCAGCGCGAACTCAGCGTCTATCTGCGCCCGGCCGATCTCCAGGCGGCGGGAGTAAGTGTGAGCCAGGTGGTACAGGCGCTGGGGCAGCAGAACCTGGCGGCGCCGGTGGGCCGGGTAACCGGGCCGCTCGATGAGTTCTCGATCCGCCTCCGCGGCCGGCTCGACACTCCGGAAGAGTTTCAGAAGCTGGTGGTGGGCCAGCGAAACGGCGAGCTGATCCGGCTGGGTCAGGTCGCGACGGTGGTGGACGGCACCGAAGAGCAGCGCGACGCCGCCTTCTACAACAGCAAGCAGGCGGTGGGGATCGATGTCAAGAAAGCCAAGGGGTACAGCACCACCCAGGTGACCAATCTGCTGGAGCAGCGGATCGCCCAGATCGAGAAGACTCTCCCCGCGGGGATTCAGTTCGAGGTGGTGCAGAACGCCGGCACCCGGGTATCCGCCGCCGTGCGAAACGTACAGGAGGCGCTGGTGGAAGGCGCGCTCCTCACCGTGCTGGTGGTGTTTCTGTTCCTGAATTCATGGCGTTCAACGGTCATCACCGGCCTGGCGCTGCCGGTCTCGGTGCTGGCCTCGTTCATTGCGGTGTGGGCCTTCGGATTCACCCTCAATACGATGTCACTGCTGGGGCTGTCCCTGGCGATCGGCATTCTGATCGACGACGCCATCGTAGTCCGCGAAAACATCGTGCGCCACATCGAAATGGGCGAGGATCACTACGCGGCCTCGCAGAGCGGCACCGACGAGATCGGGCTGGCGGTGGCGGCGACCACGTTTTCGATCGTGGCGGTGTTCGTGCCGGTGGCGTTCATGTACGGCGTGGCGGGGCAGTGGTTCAAGCCGTTTGCGCTCACCATCGCATGTGCGGTGCTGGTCTCGCTCTTCGTGAGCTTTTCGCTCGACCCGATGCTCTCCGCCTACTGGGCCGACCCCCAGGTGGAGGAGCATCAGCACCGGAATCCGGTTTCGCGCGCGCTGGAAAAATTCAACCACTGGTTCGACCGCACCGCCGACCGCTACAAGGGGCTGGTGGCGTGGGCACTGGACCACCGCGGCGCCATGGTGGCGATCGCCGCCGGCTCGTTCATCGCGGCGGTGATCATCCCGTGGAAGGGAATGCTGACGGCGGCCGCGGTGATCATCGGGGTGGTAGCGCTGGCCTGGATCCTGACCCGCCGGTGGCCCCGGCTCAGCAGGACGCTGAGCGGCCTGGGTGTGGTCGCGGCCACGATGGCTGCGATCGTCATTCTGCCCAAGATGGGGGTGCTCGGCGCCGGGTTCGTTCCGGTGAGCGACCGCAGCGAAATCGACGTGATCGTGCAGGCGCCGCCGGGGGCCAATCTCGATTACACGGTGCAGAAGACGCTGGAGATGGCGCGAATCGCGCGCGATCACCCGGAAGTCGCCTACACCTATTCCACGATCGGAACCGCGATCCCGATGCATTCACCGTCGGTGGATCAGTCGCTGATCTACATCCGGCTGGTGCCCAAGTCGGAGCGCTCGCTCAACCAGGAAGCGCTGGGACGGATCCTCCGGAACGAGATGCGCCGAGTCAGCGGGGCCGATGTGTCGGTCTTCACCAGCGGATTCGGCGGTGCCTACAAGCAGATCCAGATGCAGCTCCAGGGGCCCGACGCCACGGTGCTGACCAGTCTGGCCGAGCGGCTGGCGGCGGTGGTGCGGCAGGTGCCGGGCGCGGTGGATGTGGGGCTGTCCACCCGCGGACAGAAGCCGGAGCTGGAGGTAACGGTGGATCGCGGGCTGGCGGGAACGCTCGGCGTTACCGTCGGCGAAATTGCCCAGTCGCTCCGGGCCGCCTTTGCCGGAATCGATG
>DASSTY010000181.1:0-4379 GCA_035707585.1 Gemmatimonadales bacterium | reverse complement strand
TAGATGAGCCGACGTCTTCGGAGCGGATCTGGTGGGATAAGAACCAGCGAATGGAGCCGGCGGCGTTCGAGCGCCTGGCCAACGACGTCAAGGCGCATCTCACCTCTCAGGAGCTCTTCACCGAAGACCTCTTTGCCGGTGCGGATCCGGCCTACCGCCTGCCGGTGCGCTTCGTAACGCCCAACGCCTGGCACGCCCTCTTTGTCCGCAACATGTTCATCCGCCCCGAGGCCGCCGATCTGGCCGGCTTTACGCCGCGGTGGACGGTGCTGCACGCCCCCGAGTTCCAGGCCGATCCCGCCCGCTACGGCGTGCGTACCGGGACGGTGATCGCGCTCAACTTTGCCCAGCGGCTGGTGGTGATCTGCGGCACCCGCTACGCCGGCGAAATGAAGAAGACGATTTTTACGGTGATGAACTACGTCCTCCCGCAGGAGAACGTTCTCACCATGCACTGCTCCGCCAACATCGGCCCCGACGGCGATACCGCGATCTTCTTCGGCCTCTCGGGCACCGGCAAGACCACGCTTTCGGCCGATCCCAGCCGCGAGCTGATCGGCGACGATGAGCACGGCTGGAGCGACCACGGCGTCTTCAACATCGAGGGCGGCTGCTACGCCAAGGTGATCCGCCTGCGGCCCGACACCGAGCCCGCCATCTACGGCGCCACCCGGATGTTCGGAACGGTGCTGGAGAATGTGGAGCTCGATCCGGTGACCCGTGAGGTACAGTACGACAGCCAGGAAATCACCGAGAACACCCGCGCCTGCTACCCGATTCATTTCATCGCCAACCACGTTCCCAGCGGGCAGGGCGGAATTCCCCGCAACATCGTGCTCCTCACCGCCGATGCCTACGGCGTCATGCCGCCGATCGCGCGGCTGACACCCGACCAGGCGATGTACCACTTCCTGTCGGGCTACACCGCCAAGGTGGCCGGCACCGAAAAGGGCGTGACCGAGCCGACGGCAACCTTCTCCGCCTGCTTTGGCGCACCGTTCCTTCCGCTTCACCCGGGAGTGTACGCCAGGATGCTGGGCGAGAAGATCCGCCAGTATGATGTCCGGGTCTGGCTGGTAAACACCGGATGGACCGGCGGCGCGTACGGCAGCGGCAGCCGGATGAAGCTGCCCTACACTCGCGCCATGGTCGCGGCGGCACTGGCCGGCAAGCTCGATAACGTCGCCACCACCACCGATCCGGTATTCGGGCTGGCGGTGCCCAACGAGGTGCCGGGTGTGCCGAGCGACGTGCTCTCGCCCCGGAACACGTGGAAAGATCCCGCGGCATACGACGCCCAGGCAAAGAAGCTGGCGGGGATGTTCCGCGAAAACTTCCAGCAGTACGCCGACGGTGTGCCGGAGTCGGTAGCGCAGGCCGGCCCCAAGGCATGAGTCCCACGGCCGGGTAGCGGTGACGCTCGATCTCGAGATTATCCGCGACCCTCTCTGGGATAACATCCGGCTCGACCGGCCAGCCCAGTTGGTGCTCGATACTCCAGCCGTGCAGCGGCTGCGGTACGTGCGCCAACTGGGTCATGCCTTTCTGGTCTACCCCGGCGCCACCCACACCCGATTCGAACACGCACTCGGCGCGTATCATCTGACCCGGCGCGCCCTCCGCGCGCTGGAAGAACGCGGCGAGCTGGCCGCAATCCCCGAAGAGCTCTGCGAAGCTGTGCGACTGGCCGCGCTGCTGCATGACATCGGTCACTATCCATTTTCCCACTCGCTGGAAGAAGCCGGCTTTCCGAGCCACGAGGCGATCGGAGTCGCCCGGCTGTCCCGCGGCGAGCTGGGACATGAGCTCGGCGAGATCGGCGGCCCCGGTCTGGCCGGCGAGATCGGCGCGCTGATTACCGGGACGAGTTCGAGCCCGCTGCAGGGACTGATTTCCGGCTCGCTCGATCTCGACAAGATCGATTACCTGAGTCGCGACGCCCGGATGTGCGGCGTGCCGTACGGGGCGGTGGATGTGGACCGGCTGCTCAGCTCACTCACGCTGGTAGAAGTAACCGACGGCCGCTGGGAGATCGGTGTACTCGAAAAGGGCGTCAGCGCCCTGGAGTCGCTGCTCTTTTCCAAGTATCAGATGTACCGGAACGTCTATTGGCATCACGCGGTACGAGCGGCCACCTGCATGTTCAAGCGGGCAGTCCGCAACGCCGTGGCCGCCGGTGCACTGACCTCCGCCGGCCTGGCCGATGCCACCGACGATGGCCTGATGGAATTGCTGCTGTCGCACGATCCGCTGGGGCTGGCCCGCGCCATCCGGGCCCGGCGGCTCTACAAGCGGGCGCTCGATCTCCCCGCCAGCGACGTCCCTCGCGACGCTCAGCCGTGGGTCTCCGACGATCCCGCTCTGCTCGCGCGGGTTGAGGACGCCTTGGCCCGGGAAGTGGGCCTCGCGCCCGGTGCGCTCCTGCTCGATTATCCCGCTCGCAGCTCGATGTTGAGCGTTGACCTGCCGCTGCGCACGCGGGGCGGCGCCATCGAGCGACTCACCGATGCGGGCCGCGCCGGCCAGCTGGGACTCCCTCAGGTGGCCGACCAGCTCTACCAGAGCGCTCGCCGGCTCCGGATCTTCACCGCCGAATCGCCGCCCCGCCCGCTGCCCGAAATCTTCCCGCTGCTCGCGTTGCCCGCCGAGGAAGTGACGCGGCGGCTGGACGGAGCGGAACCGCTCACCGGGTGATGGCGCGGCGATCCTTCCCCTGCGTTGTTCTGGCCGCCACGGCGGCACTCGGCGCGTGCAGGGGAGGTTCCAACGATCGCCCAGTTACAGTTACGATCGCGGGAAGCGCGGTAGGCGCCGAAGGCGAAGTGCTCTCGCGGCAGGTCGCGCAGTTCGAGCAGGATCATCCCGCCATCGACGTCATCATCCAGCGCACTCCCGACGACGCCACCCAGCGGCACCAGCTCTTCGTGCAGTGGCTCAATGCACATGTGGGAAGACCTGACGTGCTGCAGCTCGATGTGATCTGGACACCGGAGTTTGCTGCGGCAGGATGGATCCTGCCGCTCACCCGCTGGACGCCCCGAACCGACGACTTCTTTCCCGGTGTCATCGCCGCCGACCGCTGGCGCGACACCCTGTACGCCATCCCCTGGTGGACCGATGTCGGCATGCTGTACTGGCGAACCGACCTGCTGGCTCACGCTCCGGCCGATCTGGACTCGCTGCCGCAGCAGTTGGCAGCGATTCGAAGCCAGGGCGGTCCCCGCTACGGACTGGTGTGGCAGGGAGCGCGCTACGAAGGGCTGGTCACGGTGTTCGTGGAATTTCTGGGGGCGTTCGGCGGTGAGATCATGAATGATTCCGGCGCCGTGGTCGTCGATTCACCGCGCGCCATCGCCGCGCTTTCGTTCATGCGCAACCTGATTCGTTCGGGCGCCGTTCCTTCCGCCGCAATGACCTGGCACGAAGAAGAAGCCCGCGCGGCATTCCAGCAGGGCAACGCCGTGCTGATGCGGAACTGGCCCTACGCCTACGCGCTGATGAACGATTCCACTCAATCCCGCGTGGCCGGCCGCTTTGCCGTAGCGCCGATGCCGGCGGCCCTCGGTGGCACGCCGACCGCCGCGCTGGGCGGCCAGCAGCTCGCCATCAATCGCTGGAGCGAGCACCCCGATTCGGCCTGGGAGCTGGTTGCCTTCCTCACAGCGCCTGCGCAGATGCTCCAGCGGGCGCAGATATCCGGCAGCTTCCCGCCGCGCCGTTCGCTGTACGATGACCCAGCGCTCGACTCCGCGCTGGCGGTTCCCAGCGCTACCGCCCGGGCGCTGCTGGAGCACGCCACGCCGCGCCCGGTCACGCCAGTCTATTCTCAGCTTTCCGACCTGCTCCAGATCCAGCTCCATCGCGCCCTCACCGGCCAGGCCGCGCCGGCCGACGCACTGCATGAGGCGGCTCGGCAGATGAACGCATTGCTGGAGCGCAGCCGGCTGTGAGAGAGCGCCGCTTCGCCTGGCTGCTGGTGGCTCCGGCAATCGCCTGTGTTCTGCTGATCGCGGTGTTCCCGCTGGGCTGGACGATATGGGAGTCGCTTCATCACCACGATCTCCGAATGCCCTGGTTGGGCCACCCCTTTGTGGGGCTCGACAACTATCTGGCGATCGCGCGCGACGCGAGGTTCTGGGCCGCACTGGGGCATACCGCCTTCTTCACGATTGTGAGCGTGGCGCTCGAGTTGATCCTGGGGCTGGCTCTGGCGCTGGCGCTCCACCGCACCTTCCGCGGACGGGGCATCGTGCGGGTTTCGGTGCTCTTGCCGTGGGCCATCCCAACGGTGGTCGCTGGGCTGGTGGCGAGGTTCATTTTTCAGTCACCGTCAGGAATCGCCGATCTGCTGCTCATCAAGCTGGGGATCACCCACAATC
>DASSTY010000180.1:0-4754 GCA_035707585.1 Gemmatimonadales bacterium | reverse complement strand
AAGACGGTGACGACTTCCTGCGGCCGCTGCCCGTGCTGCAGCGCAAAATTCAGCGCGGGCCGGGCATTGCCCGCTGCGCAGCCGCACACTGAATTGATGAACACGAGCGTGGTGCCGCGCTGATCACCCAGCGCCGCATCGACTTCGGACACGGTGGTGAGTTCGCGAGCGCCCATCCGGCGCATCTCCTCGCGCATCGGCTCGACCAGCGTGGGATTGTACGGCATTGCCAGACTCCTCTCACTCGGTAGTGATCTGCCCATCGGCGCGCTCCAGCGCCGCCTTGAGCGTATGCCAGCCGAGGCTGGCGCATTTGACACGAATCGGGTACTGCGACACTCCGCGAAACACTGCCAGCTTGCCGAGCGCACCGGGGTCTCCGGGTGCGCCGGTCACCAGGTCGTGAAACCCGTTGAACAGCGCCAGCGCCTGCTCGCGGGTTTTTCCCTTGACGGCTTGCGTCATCAGCGAGGCGCTGGCCTGCGAAATGGCACAGCCGTTTCCCTGAAAACTCACGTCGGCGATAACATCATCTTCCACCCGCACCCAGACCCGCAGCTGATCGCCACAGAGGGGGTTGTTCCCTTCTGCCGTGGAACTCGCTTCGGGCATCGGATGAAAATTCCGCGGCGCCCGGTTGTGATCGAGGATCACGTTCTGGTAGAGCTCGTCGAGTGACGACATCAGCCAAAAATCTTCCGAACCCGCCCGAGCGCCGTGATCAGCGCGTCGATATCGGCGCGGGTATTGTAGAGCGCTACCGACGCGCGGACCGTTGCCGGCACGCCGAACCGCCGCATCACCGGCTGGGCACAGTGATGACCGGCCCGCACCGCCACCCCTTCGGCGTCGAGAATGGTGCCGGCGTCGTGCGGATGCACCCCATCGAGCACAAATGAAATGGCACCCGATCGGCGAGCCGGCCGGCCGATGATGCTGAGTCGGGGCACTTCGTCGAGGCGGGCCACCGCGTAGGAAAGCAGATCGTCTTCATGGCGACCGATCGCCTCGAAGCCGATCTCGCCGAGGTAGTCCAACGCCGCGCCGAGCCCGACGACGCCGGCAATGTTCGGGGTGCCGGCTTCGAACTTGGCCGGCACCGGTGCCCAGGTGGACCCCTCGAAGCTGACCTGATCGATCATGTCGCCGCCACCCTGCCACGGCGGCATCTGGTCGAGCAGCGACTCCCGGCCATACAGCAATCCGATCCCGGTGGGGCCCAGCATCTTGTGGCCGGAGCAGGCAAAGAAGTCGCAATCGATCGCCTGGAGATCCACCGGGAGATGCGCCGCCGACTGGGCGCCGTCGACCAGGACCAGCACGCCGCGCTGGTGCGCCGCTGCGACGATCTGTTCCACCGGGTTAACGGTGCCGAGCGCGTTGGAAACGTGAGCGACAGCAAGCAGCCGCGTGCGATCGGTGAGGAGCCCGGGCAGGAGCGCCAGGTCGAGCTCGCCGGCATCGGTGATGGGCCACTCGACGATGCGGGCGCCGGTGCGCTGCGCCACCAGCTGCCACGGCACGATGTTGGAGTGGTGCTCCATTCCCGAAATGAGGATTTCATCCCCCGGCCGGAGGTTGGCTCCGCCCCAGCTCTGCGCCACCAGGTTGATGGATTCGGTGGTGCCACGGGTAAAGATCAGCTCATTGGGATGCCGGGCGTTGAGAAACTGCGCCGCCCGCCGGCGCACCGCGTCGTACGCGGCGGTCGCTCCCTGGCTCAGCCGGTATACACCGCGGTGAATATTGGCGTTCTGGTCGGAGTAGTAGCGGGAGAGTGCTTCGATGACGACGCGGGGCTTCTGGCTGGTAGCGGCGCTGTCCAGATACACCAGCCCCGGCTGAGCCAGAATCGGGAAGTCATCCCGCACTGCCTCGAGGTCGAGAGCCGGCACCACCGCCTGGGTCATCAGTCCTCGCCGTTGAGCCGCGCGTGCACCAGACGATCGAGCTCCTGCCGCACCGGCTCGAGCGCCACTTCGTCCACTACTTCGGCCGCGAACGCATAGGTGAGCAGGCGCTGTGCCTCGTCGTCGGGCACGCCTCGGCTCCGCAGATAGAATACCGCCTGATGGTCCAGCCGGCCCACCGTAGCACCGTGGGTGCATTTCACGTCGTCGGCAAAAATTTCCAGCTGCGGCTTGGTGTCGACCCGGGCGCCATCGGACAGCAGCAGGTTGCGATTGGTCTGCTTCGCATCGGTCTGCTGCGCTTCGGGAGTGACGAACACCTTCCCGTTGAACACCCCGCGTGAGTTGCCGTCCAGCACACCCTTGTACACTTCCCAGCTGTTGCACTGGGGATGCGAGTGGAAAATCGTGGTGTGATTGTCGGCCACCTGCTCGCCGCGGGTCAGGTAGAGCCCGTACATCAGCGTTTCGATGTTGGGCGCGTTGAGCTGGACGTTCAGGTTGTGGCGTGACATCGCCGCGCCCATCGCGAGCGTAAACGACCGATAGTGACTGTCCCGCTGCTGCTCCACGTGGGTAAGCCCGACGTGATAGGCCTGCTCGCTCTCGCGCTGAATCCGGGTGTGCTCGGTCCAGGCATTTTCGCCCGAGAAGACTTCAGTTACCGCGTTGGTGAAGTAGGTCGAGCCGGGCGCCAGCGTTACGTAGCTCTCGATAACCGATGCGCGCGCCTGCCGTTCCACCACGATCAGGTTGCGCGGATGGGTCACCGCGCCCGCCGCGGCCCCGGTCGTCACGTAGAGCAGGTGCACCGGCCGGTCCAGTTCGACCCCGGCCGCGACGTGGACCACGGCGCCTTCGGTCAGAAAGGCGGTGTTGAGCGCGGTAAAGGCAGTCGCGTCGACCGGGACATGGCGCGTCAGGTTCTGCTCCAGCCAGGCGCCGTCGCCCTGGAATGCTTCGCTCAGCGCACTGACCTGAACCCCTGCCGGAAGCTCGGCGACGCTGGAGAGCGCCGGCGCAAAGTAGCCGTTGACGAACACCAGCCGCGGCCACTCGGGGTGCCCAAACGCGAAGCCGGCGAGGTCGGCGGCGGTGAGCTCGGCCGGCGGCGCCGGCAGGAACTCGGTACGGGCCAGCGGGGCCACCGGCGTAAAGCGCCATTCTTCGTCGTGCGAAGTCGGCAGGCCCAGTTCGCTGAAACGGTCCATCGCCCCGCGACGAATCGGGTCGAGCCAGTCGGGGCCTTCGGCGGTGGCGGTGCCACCGGCATGCGCCGCCTCGAAGGCCTTGCGATAGTGGTCGCGGTACTCGTCGCTCACGCCATGGCCTCCGCCGCCTGATCGACCCATTCGTACCCGCGTGCTTCCAGCTCGAGCGCCAGGTCCTTGCCACCCGACTTGACGATCCGGCCGCCGGCCAGCACGTGCACGTAGTCGGGCACGATGTAGTTGAGCAGACGCTGGTAGTGGGTCACCAGAATCGTCGCGTTGTCGGGCCGGCGCAGACTGTTCACTCCGGCCGCCACGATCCGGAGCGCATCGATGTCGAGCCCGGAATCGGTTTCGTCGAGAATCGCCAGCCGGGGCTCCAGCACCGCCATCTGGAGGATCTCGTTGCGCTTTTTCTCGCCGCCGGAGAATCCGGCGTTGACCGCGCGGCTCATGATCTCCGGCCCCCACTCCACGACCTGCAGCTTGCTCTCCAGCAGATCCATGAAATCCATGGGGTCGAGCTCTTCCTCGCCGCGCGCCTTCCGCAATTCGTTGTAGGCGGCGCGCAGAAAGTAGGAATTGCTGACACCCGGGATCTCCACCGGATACTGAAAGGCCAGGAACACACCCGCATGGGCCCGTTCCTCGGGCTCCATGTCGAGCAGATCCCGGCCATCCAGCAGGACCTGCCCGGCGGTCACCTCGTAGGCCGGATGCCCCGCCAGCACCTGCGCCAGCGTGCTCTTGCCCGATCCGTTGGGACCCATGATGGCATGCACCTCACCGGCGTTGACGGTGAGACTGATGCCCTTGAGGATCTCCTTGTCGCCCGCGCTTGCGTGCAGGTCGCGAATTTGCAGCACTGGGTGAGTCTCCTGTTGGTCTTCGTTCTGAGTCGTGAGTCATGAGTCGTGGGTCATGGGTCGGCTCTCATGACCCACGACCCACGACCCATGGCGCCCTACCCAACACTCCCTTCCAACGTCACGCCCAGCAGCTTCTGAGCTTCGACGGCGAACTCCATCGGCAGTTCCTTGAACACTTCCTTGCAGAAGCCGTTCACGATTACCGAAATGGCGTTTTCGGTGTTGAGGCCGCGCTGCTTGAGATAGAAGATCTGGTCTTCGCCGATCTTGGAGGTCGAGGCCTCGTGCTCCAGCGACGCGGTGGAGTTCTGGATGTCGATATAGGGAAAAGTGTGCGCCCCGCACCGATTCCCGATCAGCATGGAGTCGCACTGGGTATAGTTGCGCGCGTTCTCCGCCCGGGGGAGCACCCGCACCAGCCCGCGATAGCTGCCCTGCCCCTGACCGGCGGAGATGCCCTTCGACACGATGGTAGAGCGGGTGTTCTTCCCGATGTGAATCATCTTGGTGCCGGTGTCGGCCTGCTGATGCCGATTTACCACCGCCACCGAGTAGAACTCGCCCACCGAGTTGTCGCCCTGCAGAATGCAGCCGGGGTATTTCCAGGTGATCGCCGAGCCGGTTTCGACCTGAGTCCAGGTGACCCGGGCGTTGCGCATCGCCTTGCCCCGCTTGGTGACGAAATTGTAGATCCCGCCGCGCCCCTCTTCGTCGCCGGAATACCAGTTCTGCACGGTGGAATACTTGATGGTGGCGCTGTCCAG
>DASSTY010000179.1:0-4071 GCA_035707585.1 Gemmatimonadales bacterium | reverse complement strand
GGCTCGATCAGTCCGGAACGATCGCTGCAGAGTGAATTCCAGACCGAGATCAGATGGCCATTGGACGCATCCAGGATCGCGACGTGGCCCTGATAGGGAGGCGCATCACCGATGTAGCCGCCGGTTACGGCGATGATCCGTCCGTGAAAATAGGTGAGTGGTGACGCGATCTTTTCGCGCGCGGGGAGGCGGGTGATCGCCGTGCTCCACAATTCGCGGCCACTCGATGCATCCAGTTCGCGGACTTGTCCGTCCGGTGCGGCGGCATAAACGAAACGCCCGCTGGGATCGACCACCGGTGTGGAGTTGGTGATCCGGTAGCTCCCGGCCCAGTCGCTGTAGTTGGGCGGGGTATAGGTCCAGCGAATGTTCCCGCTGGCGGCATCGATTGCGATGGTCTTGCCGAATGTGGTGGTGACGAAGATCGTCCCGCCGGCGTAGGCGGCCGACGCATCGACGGTGCCTTCGATGGCGACTTGTCGGTGAGCGAGCGAGTCGCCGCCGGCGGCCTGGCCGCAAGCCGGTGCCGAGACCGCCGCCAGGGCGGCAAGTGCAGTAGCCAATCGGGTCAGTCTCGTCATCGGGCCTCCGGAGAGCATCGCTGGTCCGATGCTCAATGCGTTGTGGACTCGTGGACCTGAATGATCCGCCACCCCTCCGGTCGCTTCTGCCAGACCATCGTGACGACGAACTCGCCGTGGCTCGAGGCCAGCGGGTCCGTGACCAGCACCAGATCCGGACTGAGCACGCGATAGGTGGGCGGCGCGGCCTGCCGGTACACCACGTCGCTCACTCCATTGTTCCACCACTTGAGCTGAAGGGCGCGGACCTGGTCGAAGCCCCGGGTAATCGTACCGTTGAAAACCATGACCAGAGTGGAGTCGTGCAGGTAGGGCGCGAGGAAACGATCAGTGTCGTGAGCGTTGGCGGCATCAAGCAGCTCGGCGACGAGAGGTGCCAGCTGCTGTTCGGGCGATGGCGCAGTCTGCGCCGCCAGCGGGCTGGCCAGCAGCGCTCCGGTGACTATGGCGGTCCACACGGTCTGCCTCATCGCGGCCTCCTTGGGTCCCGGTCAATCTACTATGTTTGGCGATACTCTCCATCCCGAGCAAGTGTGAGTACACCGAAGCCCAGCACCGCCGCCGGAGTGGCCTGGCTCCGGGCCGCCCATCAGTTGATCGATCAGCCGCCTCTCATCCTCGAGGATCCGGCGGCGGTGGCGCTGATCGGCAACGCGGGCACGGAGCGGCTCCGGTCTGATGCAGCACAGCTGCAATCGCCGGCCATGCGGGCGCTTCGCTCGCACGTGGTGCTCCGCTCCCGGTTTGCCGAAGACCGGCTGGAAGCGGCGGTGGCCCGCGGTATCCGCCAGTACGTGATCCTGGGCGCGGGCTACGACACCTTCATCGTGCGACAGCCGGCGTGGGCGCGGCAGCTCCGGATTTTCGAAGTGGACCGGCCCAGTACTCAGAGCGAAAAGCGGGCGCGGCTCTCGGCGGTGGGACTGGATGCCCCCGGCAACGTCACCTTTGCCGATGTGGACTTCGAAAAGGAGTCGCTGGAAGAGGGATTGCGGCGCCACGGCGTCGATCTCCAGGCGCCGACCTTCTTCTCCTGGCTCGGCGTCATGGTGTACCTGACCGAGCCGGCCATTGATGCGGTGTTCCGGCTGGTGGCATCCTGTCCGGAGGGCAGCGAGATCGTCTTCACCTTTTCTCCCCCGCGGCGTCAGCGCGAGGATGGAATCCCCGGGCTGGCGGAGCGGGCGGCCGAGCTGGGTGAGCCGTGGCTCAGTCATTTCGAGCCGGAGCAGATCGAACGCAAGCTGCTGGGGTTTGGGTTCCGTGAGGTGCTGTTCCTGACACCGGCAGAGGCAGAGGAGCGTTACTTCAGCGGCCGGGGTGATGGACTGCCCCCGCCACGGCGGATTAACATTGCAGCGGCAGCGGTGTAATTCCATGACGCTTGATCGCCCTCTCCTCCTCTTCGTCGTTGGCCCGCCGGCGGTCGGGAAGATGACCGTCGGCGCCGCGATCGCCCGTCGCACCGGGCTCCGGCTCTTTCACAATCACCAGACGATCGATCTGGTACTGAATTACTTTCCCTTCGGCTCGCCTCCCTACAGCCGGCTGGTTGGTGAATTTCGGCGGCGCATTGCCGAAGAGGTGGCTGCGAGCGACCTGCCCGGTCTGATCTTTACCTACGTCTGGGCGTTCGATCAGCCGACCGATCAGGCCTTCGTCGAATCAATGGCGGAGATTTTTCGCACGCGCGGCGGGAGGGTGCTCTTCGTCGAACTGGAGGCCGGCCAGGCGATCCGACTCGAACGCAACGAGACCCCATTTCGTCTGGCTGAGAAGCCGCTCAAGCGAGATCTCGCGGCTTCGCGGGCGCGGCTGCTGGCCGATGATTCTGCCTATCAGCTCAATTCGGCGGGGCGGTTTCACGATCGGTCCGATTACCTGCGCATCGACAACACCGATTTGAGCGCGGAGGAGGTGGCGAGCCGGGTGATAGCGCATTTTGGGATTCCGCTCGCGCAGCCGAGCGCCGGCCCAGGCGGCCGCGATGAGTGACGCCGCGGCGGATGATGCCGATCTGGTCGAGCGGATCCGCGCGCTGGAACGCGCCAGCCGCCCGCTGGAGCCGGGGACGACCCGCCGGCGCAAGATCCGGAACGCGGCGGTGGCCTCCACCGAGCGCTACCTCCGGAAAGTCGGCGACGTAAAGGGGTTCGATGACGTCGCGGGGCAGGGCGCCGAGCTGCTCAACACGCCGATCGGCGAGCACGGTATTCCGCTGGACGATGCGCTGGCGGTGCTGGAGGAATTCGTCATCAAGCCGGGCGGGCATCCGGCTTCGCCCGGCTATCTCTCCTACATTCCCGGCGGCGGACTTTATCACTCTGCACTGGGCGATTTCCTGGCCGCGGTCAGTAACAAGTACGCCGGGGTGTTCTTTGCCGGGCCGGGCGCCGTCCGGATGGAGAACATGCTGCTCCGCTGGGCGGCCGATCTGGTTGGCTATCCCGACTCGGCGGGCGGGAACATTGCCTCCGGCGGCAGCATCGCCAATCTCACTGCGATCGTCACGGCGCGCGAGGCGCACGGCGTCAAGTCGGCCGACGTTGCATCGCGCACGATCTACCTGACCGAACAGGCCCATCACTCCATCGACAAGGCGCTGGGGATCGCGGGGCTGGCCGAGGCGCCGGTGCGCCGGATTCCGCTGGATGAACGCTTCCGGATGCGGCCCGATGCGCTGGAGCAGGCAATCGCCGCCGATCGCGCCGCTGGATTTACACCCTGGCTGGTAGTCGCGACCGCCGGTACCACCGACACCGGCGCGGTCGATCCGCTGGAAGCGATCGGCTCCATTGCGCGTCGCGAACGGTGCTGGTTCCATGTGGACGCGGCGTACGGCGGGTTCTTCCTGCTCACCGAGCAGGGCCGCGCCATCATGCGGGGAATCGAACAGTCCGATTCGGTGATCCTCGATCCGCACAAGGGTCTCTTTCTGCCCTACGGGTCCGGCATCGTGCTGGTGCGAGATGCCGCATTGCTGGAATCGGCGCACCACTATTCGGGTCAGTACATGCAGGACGCGCTTCGCGGTGCCAGCGAGGTGTCACCGTCCGACGTATCGCCGGAGCTGACCAAGCACTTTCGCGCCCTTCGCATGTGGCTCCCGCTCGTCGTGCTCGGCACCGCTCCGTTTCGGGCGGCGCTGGAGGAAAAGCTCCTGCTGGCGCGCTATTTCTACCAGCATATCGGCCGGCTGGGATTTGAAGTCGGGCCGGAGCCGGAGCTCTCGATCGTGATCTATCGCTGGGCACCGCCGGGAATGAGTCTGGAGGAGACCAACCGGATCAACCGGGAGATCATCGATGCCGTGCGGCACGACGGCCGGATCTTTCTATCGTCGACCACCCTGGACGGCCGATTTACCCTTCGGATGGTGGCGCTGGGATTCCGAACTCATTTGCGGACAATCGAGCTGGCGTTGAAGGTGTTGGGGGAGGCGGGAAGCGGGAAACGGGAAGCGGGAAACGGGAAGCGAGAAGCGAGAAGC
>DASSTY010000178.1:0-10041 GCA_035707585.1 Gemmatimonadales bacterium | reverse complement strand
GCCCGAAGTGCGGCGACCAGCGCCACCGGATCGAGCGCGGCATCGTCGGGAGCCCAGAGCGCACCACATCCGGGTCCCGCGAAGGGCCAACGTGTCTTGACCTCCTCGGGCTCGAGCCATTCACACCGCCGGCCCTGCTCTCGCTGCCACGCCACGTTGGCGCGGAGTGCATCGCGCTCGGCCTGGTCCATGGCCAGCCGGCCGATCCCGCCTTGCCACAACCCCACATCGATGCCGGTGGACCCGGGCAGCTCACCAGCGAGCGCAATCAGGTGTTGGCGGGCAGCGAGGCCCAGTCGAAAAAGCGGGTCGCCCGGTGCATTCTCGATCTGAGGCGCCAGCATCCCCGCTGCCGCGCGCCACGCCTCGCCCTGTTCAGTGCCACGATCGATCACCAGTACCCGGCGCCCGCTGCCGGCAAGCTCGCGGGCGCATGCCGCGCCGACCGCGCCCCCTCCCAGCACGATAACGTCGAACGTATCCGTCACTTACGGGTCCTATGAAACTTTCTGAAACGTAGGGGCGTACTGCGGGCTGACCGGACTCAACGGAGGATAATAGCATGATCCGGAACATCGTTGGCTTCGCCGTTTTTGCGGTGATCGCCCTCGTGGCGCTGAGGCTGCTGTTCGGGCTGTTCGGGTTGGTAATCGGCGTGCTGGGGTATGTGCTCTGGCTGGCTGCGATCGGGTTCGTGATCTACGTGGTGCTCAAGATCGTGGCTCCGGAAACCGCCCGCAAAATTCGAGAGATGATCGCGGGCTGAATCAGGCGGTGTTCCCAGTCCGGTCGCCAGGCGCCGGGTTGCTCATCTGGAGCGGCTCGGCGCCTCTTGACGTCCGGTCTCTTCGTCCAGCTCCGCCAGCACTCCCCACACGAGCAGCGGAATCAGGATTTCGTGCTGGCCGGTGAGCATGACGCCGGTGCCGCCCCCGCGGGTTGGCCGCTGAACCACATTGACGCGGGGACGGTACTGCCGCTGCATGTCGAAATCAGCGGCGAGAAAATGGGTGGGGCGGCCCTGGCCCAGGTTCCGCGCGATCGTGAGTGCCTTGAGAAACACCTCCGGCAGCACCACGGCGCTGCCCCAGTTGAGCACCACGCCGCCGTCGTGGAGTGACGGAAGTGATGCGGCCAGTCTGCGGAAGTCGCGATGGCCGGTGTCGCCCAGCGCTGCGCCATTGGCGGCCGGGTGCTGATGAATGATCTCGGCGCCGATGGTCGAATGCACCGTGACCGGCACATCGTAGGCGCGGCAGGCCAGCAGAATCGATGCGTCCGGCGCCGCCAGCGCCGGCCGCGCTGCCAGCGCATCGGCCAGACCCTCGCCCATACCGTGCTGCTCGCGCGCCGCGGCAACGATGGCCGCGTTCATCTCGGCGCCGGTTTCTTCCGCCATGCCGAAGGTGCCATCGGTGAGACCGGCCTCGACGTCTTCACTGGTTCCACCGAACGCCGCCAGCTCGAAATCGTGGATTGCTGCGGCTCCGTTCAGCGCTACATGCCGAACGATCCCGCGGCGAATCCATTCCGCCACCAGCGGGCCCAATCCTACCTTGACGACGTGACCGCCCAGCAGCAGGACAACGCCACGGTTGTTCCGCACTGCAGTGGCTACGCCACTGATGACGGTGCGGAGATCGTGCGCGCCCAGCACATCGGGCAGGCTGTCCATGAAGGCACCGAACGAATGATCGTGATCGGGCGGGGCGGCGAGCAGTGAACGGTCGACTTTGTTGGGCCGATTGCCTACCGGCACCGTGGTGAGGCGGGAGAAATCGGGCTCCTGATAGCGCATCTCAGCCGCCGGCAACCGAATCGGCCGGCGCCGGCCCCAGCCGCATCTCCTCCAGCCGGAGCGTCACCGTGCCGAACGGAAAACGGGAACGGATCTGCACCGGAATCCGGCGTGCGTCGTCGGTGAGCCAGAGCCGGGTGTTGGAACGTTTGGAGAACATTCCATCGGTGCGCACCACCGGGTGCAGCACCAGGCAGTTCACCTTGCTCCCATCGGGGAGCTCCATCTCTTCGCGGCCGGTGACCTCGATCTGGATCGGGTTCTGATCGAGCTTGAAATACCGCTGATACTTGTAGGTCTGGCCAACTTCGAGCGGAGTGGTGCGAAGAAAGTAGAAGAAGGCCGCGTCGTCGATCGGGTCGGGCGGCGTCGCCAGGGTGTCCGGCTTGCCTTCCTGGTAATAGACCTGCCGGTCGGGAAATATCTGATAGGTCCGAAGCCGGCGCTTGTCGTTCTCCAGATAATCCTGCCGAAAGAGCCGCGACACCATGTCGGCGGTGCCGGTATACGACTCCATGAGATCATCGGCATCGAAGAAGATCGTGTGACTGCTCAGCCGGAACTGAAAGACGAAGCTCTCGGCGCCGCGCACGGTATCGATTCGGGCGACGTCGAGTTGCGCGCTGCCCAACTGGAGCATGCCCAGCTTGGCCGAGTACTCCAGGTGTTCACCGACCTGAAAGGGATAGGCCGGCGGTGATGTGACTGGCGCGGCCTGCAGCAGGAGCAGGCCGAGGCCGAGCGCTGCAATCACGAGGCAACCTTATCGCGCGGCGGCATGGCGGGGAGCCGCAGCACTCGGCGCGCGCGCCAGAGCTCGCGGGCGGCTTCCCAGGTCTGAACCCGGGTGGGACGCTGCCGCAGATCGTGGCGTTCGACGGTCTTGACCGTTTCGATTCGCCGTGCCGAGCGGGCCGCCCGCCCGACCAGCTCGGCGTTGGCCGCCCATCCTTCGGTGGTGAGGAACGGCGTGGAGCCGTCGCGGAAGGCATTGCGCAGGGTGACGAGCCGCACCGCCAGGAACCCGGAGAGCGGGTCGGCGACACCGGGGATGCCCACCCGGCGGCGGAGCAGCAGCGGTCCCCACCGGCGGATCAGTCGCCGTGCCCGCGACGGCTCGCCGCGCAGCGCGCCTTCGCCGATCACCAGATCGGCTCCGCTGTCGATCCGGCGCACCAGATCGGGGAGGAACGACGGGCCGTGGGTAAAGTCGGCGTGCATCAGGATGGCACAGTCGCGCTTGGGGCGATCGGTACGCTGCACCGCGGTCCGGAGGAGCTCTTCCACCGTACTGGCGTACCCCTGACGGTGCTGATGGCGGATGATCGTGAGCGGAAGCACCCGGCTGTACGGCTCGAGAATCTCGAGCGTGGCGTCGGTGGATCCATCATCGGCGACGAGCAGCTGGTACTCGCGGGCAAACGAGGTGAACACCTGCCGGATTTTCCAGAGCAGGAGGCCGACGGTGGGAGCTTCGTCGTGGCTGGGAATACAGACGTAAATCATGCGCCTTCAGGGGTATGGGCCAGAGAACGATATACCGATCGGGTAGCGGCTGCCATTCGGTCGAGTCCGAACCGCTCAACCTGCTGGACGGCGCGGGCCCCGAACGCGGCCGCCAGCGCGGGCTGAGTCAGGATGTCCTGCACGGCGCGGGCCAGCGCGTCAGCATTGCCGGGCGGGACCAGACTGCCGGCGCCGTCGGCCAGTGCTTCGGGGATGCCGCCGACCGCTGATGCGACGATGGGACGCCCCAGCGCCATGGCATCGAGAAGGGTGCTGCCGAGCCCCTCAGATTCCGAAGGGAGGAGGGCGATGTCGGCCGCGGCGAGATAGCCGAGCGGGTCAGGAACGTGTCCGGCCAGATGGACGGTACTCGCGAGACCGAGCCGCCGTGCCTCCGCTGCCAGGGCGGAACGCAGCGGGCCGTCGCCCAGCAGCAGCCAGTGCGGCGCGGACTCGCCAAGGCGGCCCACCAGCAGCGCTGCCGCGGCGAGCAGAGTACGATGGCCCTTCTCGGGGGTGAGCGCGGCGACGGTCGCGATGATGGGGGCGCCGCGCTGGATGCCGAGCTGCTGACGCACATCGATCGGGGTGGTGGCACGGACCGCCGCGAGATCTACTCCCGAGGGAATCACGGTGATCCGCTCGGGAGCGATGCCGTCGGCCACCAGGCGCTGAGCAATTGCCTGAGAGAGTGCGATTATCCGCCGAGCCCGCTGCCAGATTCCGGGCCGGCGGATCGGGAAGGTGGCCCGGCGAGTCGCGATCACGATCGCGCCGGTGCGGCGGGAAACCCAGTCGGCCAGGGCAAGCGAATGGGGGTCGTGGGCGTGGAGGATCGCCGCCGGCTGCCGGGCGTGGGTCAGGATCGTCGGCAGCGGCCGGGGATCGATGCCCAGTCGCCACGGAACGGCGGCCAGCGGGATCTGGTCCGCCGCGATCCGCCGGGCCAGTTCGCTGCCCCGGCGGGTGACCACCACCTGGTCGCCATCGAGGGTGCCCGCCAGCTCACGGGCCAGCAGCCAGGTTTGCCGCTGTCCGCCCCGCCATTCCCGTCCCGATGCGACGTGGATCAGGTGCACGGTCAGTCGGCGGGGCGGGTCTCTCTCCGCCGCGGCCCGCTGGTCCGTGGGGCATGATGCGGCCCACTGTCGCGGATTACGGTGGAGAGCAGGGCCCGGAGTTCGGCCAGACTGAACGGCTTGTGGAGAAAGGGTCGGTCCAGACTCTCCAGGAAAGCCAGGGTGTCGCCGCGGACCGTGTCGCCGGTGCTGAACACCAGCCGACGCGCCATTTCGGGCCGCTGCTGGAGCAGCGCCTCGTAAAATTCCCGGCCGCCCAGCCGGGGCATCCGCAGGTCCGACACGATCAGATCGAAGGGGTCGCGGGACGCGCGGGCCAGCGCCTCGTCGCCGTCGGTCGCCACCTCCACCTGGTGGCCCCATGCCTCCAGTGTCGCGCGCATGTAGTGGAGGATGTGCGGCTCGTCATCCACCACCAGCACTCGAAGCCCCGCAGCGGCGCTGGTGGGTTGGAGGCGAGGCGAAGCAGCGGTCGGCTCGGCACTGGTGGCGAGCGGCAGATGTACCGTGAAGGTGGAACCCGCCCCCTCTTCGGTGACCAGGGTGATCCGGCCGCCGTGTTCGCGCACGATACCCTGGCTGATCGAGAGCCCCAGCCCCGTGCCCTGGCCTTCGCCCTTGGTCGTGAAGAACGGATCGAAGGCCTGGGAGGCGAGCGACTCCGACATCCCCGGGCCGTTGTCCGAGATGTCGATTGCGATCCGATCCATCCACCGGCGAGCCCGGATGGTGATCTCGCCGGGCCGGCCGGTCGACGCGATCGCCTGGGCCGCGTTGTGAATCAGGTTGACGAACACCTGCTGCATCTGATTGGCGTCGACATCCACTTCCGGGAGGTCGGGCTCGAACTCGACCTGGACGTCTACCTTGTTGGCGAGCACCTGATTGCGCAGGAGGACCAGGGTGCTCTCGAGCAGCGACTTGAGCTCGGTGCGGCGCCGGCGGCGTTCCTGCTTCCTGGCAAAGGTCAGCAGGTTCTTGACGATGTTGGAGGCCCGCTCGGCCTCTTCGCGAATGACGGTGAGCGGTTCGCGCAGGGGCGGCGGGATGTCGGGCACCTCGCCCAGAAAGTCGGCGAATCCAACCACCGAGGCGAGCGGGTTGTTGAGATCGTGCGCCACGCCGGCAATGAGCTGGCCGATGGCCGACAGTTTTTCGGACTGGATCAGCTGATCCTGCAGCCGGCGCCGTTCGGTCTGATCGTCGAACAGCAGCACCACACCCGACTGGCCGGTGTCTCCGACCGGCACCGCGCTGACGCGGTAGCTGCGGTCTCCGGTGCGCAGTTCCACTTCGGGCTCGGCGCCGGGGTGGTCGAGCACGCGGCGAAGTTCTTCGGTCCATTCGGGCGGGGCAAAGGCGTGCCAGGGCCGGGCCACCAGCGATGCCGGAGGGGCGTTGACCAGACTGGCAAAGGCCCGATTGGCACGACGTATGCGCCCCCGCCCATCAACGATACAGATCGCCAGCGCAATGGCGTCCACCACATCCTGCCACGACCGCCGGCCGTCATCATGCAACTCCACGAGGTAGGCGCTCTCCAGCGCCACGCTGGCCTGGGCGGACAGCGCCTCGAGGAGGGCAAGGTCGGCATCGGCGAGCGGCCGGCGGAGGCTCCGCACCGCTACCGCACCGGTGACGCGCCCCTTGGCGGTGAGCGGCACGACACCCCAGCTCCCGGCAGCGTCTCCAGCCGGCTCCAGCCCGGCCTGGGCGAGCCGCTCGGCGAGATCGGCGCCCGCCAGGAGCGGCCCCTCGCGGCCCAGACTCAGGACCGACCAGGGGAGCTGAGTGCCGGCCGGCCAGTTGTGTATCAGCTCGACTCCGGCGGAGTCTCTCTGGAAGAGGCCCACGGCAATCTGGTCGGGGTGCAGGCCGTCGCGGATGTGGCGAACCAGGAGGTCGAGCACCGAAGTGCGCCGCAGAGTCCCGGCCAGTTCGTGGGCGAACGCGGTGACGCGGCGCAGCAGTGAATCGGAGCCGGTGTCTGCGCCGGGCGTCCGTTCAGATCCGGGAGATGACGGAGGAACAGTCATGATCCGAGCCGATATGCGAGGCCGCCTGACCGCGGCAGACCTGCAGCTGGTAATCCTGCTCTTGAGCCGCGGCTCGGCGAGCCGTCGGGTGGCGCTGGAACGGCAACTGATGCAGGAAGGGCCTGACGCCCTGCTCGACGCACCGGAGCTGCTGGAACGGCTGCTTGCCGTGCGCACGGTACTGGTGCCGTCCGAGGTGCTGTTCTTCTACGTGCTGGTGCGCCATACCCTGCAGCACGCGGGACTGGATGATCGGGATCTCGCCGACTACCTGGCCGCTCTGGTGCTGACCTTTGGACAGCGGGATCGAGCGTGGCGGGTGGACTGGAACGACGATCAGTGCCATGGCTACCTGGTGGATATCCTCGCCGATCTGGAAGCGAGCGAGGGCGAACGCCGGTTCCGTGTCATGGCACATCTGGGCAACTACGCGCTCTGGCTGGCTGGCCTCTTTCCCGATTATATCGCCGCGCGGCGGCTCCGGAAAGGCGGCCCCGATGTTACCTACTACGATTCGCTGGGCCGCCGCGGATACGCCATGGCCAGCGACCACGCACTGGCGGGGCGGTACGGACTGGATGGCGTTTTCCGTACCGCAGCCGATCGTTTCCCGGCACTTCGCGCCAGCCTCAACATACTGAGCGATCGGGTCTTCTTTCCGCAGTTCAGTGCGCCCGAGCGGACGCTGCGCGATCAGGGAATCTGCTGACCCCGCTCACGGCCGCGCCGATCAGTGCGGCGAAGAGGCCGTGGTCGGGCGCGGCCGTCTCGCGGTACATCTCCTCCGGATGCCATTGCACCGTCAGAATCCAGCTCCCGTTCGCCGACTCCGCCGCTTCGACCAGGCCGTCCTCGCTCCAGCCCACCGGGCGCAGCGATGATGCGAGCCGCCGGACCGCCTGGTGATGTACTGAATTCACCAGCAGGCGGTCGCAGCCGAGCGCGGCGGCGGTTTGGCTGCTGGGTTCCAGTGATACGAGATGGGTGCGCTGCTCGCGAGGTGTCTTGGGGTGGTGGTCGACCTCACTCGGATGCTCGCTCGGGAGATCCTGCCAGAGGGTGCCTCCCAGCGCGACATTGACGAGCTGCATCCCCCGGCAGATTCCCAGGACCGGCAACCCCCGCCGCTGCGCCGCTGCGAACAGTGCCAGCTCGAAACTGTCGCGCTGAGGGTCGGGTTCTCCGGTGCGAGGATGGCGATCGGTGCCGTAGCGGGCGGGATCGACATCCTCACCACCGGTGAAGACGATGCCGTCGACCCCTTCGAGGATTCGATCGGCTTCATTGTCCGGGGTTAGCGATGGCAGAACGATCGGCAAGCCGCCGGCGGCGAGTACCGCTCTGGCATACGCGGCGTTGACACCGGTGCGGTCGGCGCCGTCATAGCACCGGACTACCCCGGTTACCGCGATTCGTGGGCGATCACTCACTTAAGAATGGAGTCCGGGAAGAGAGGGCAGCCTGGCTGCTCGATCTTGGCGGTTTCGAGCTGGATGGCGAGGAGCGGAACCGACGATGCTCCCAGATTCACCAGGCCAATGTGTGGCGCGCCTTCTACCGGCGTCCCCTCATAGAGGACGACGCCGCGTGCGGTCCCGGCCGGGTCTACCACCAGCACGCCGTAGCCGGGCTGGATCTTGGGGGGAATGGCGCCGTCCACGCCGATCACCAGCGACGTATCGGTTCGCCCGACTTCGGACGCGAACGCCGGACCGGCGGCGATCCGTGTGACCATCCGTGGCGGGAGGCGCCGCGGCGGCTGCGAGAGGGTCTGGTTGGGGACGCGGAACTGGTCGAGCAGCGTGACGGGGCCGGCCAGGGCGGCGATGCCGCAGGGGGCTCCGCCGGAGCGGTCGGATTTGCCGCACGCGATGCTGAGCGCGGCGAGCGCAAGGGAGGCGGCGATCAGAGGACGCGTCCGCATCTTTCCAAGATAATACGGGAGTGGCCGCGGGCTCAGTCCGCCTCGCTTGACGCTCCCGCTGGGGGCCTCTAACATTGGATTACCGACCGCCGTATTGAGAGGAGTCCCCGTTCCATGCTTGACGGCCTGAAGGCCCGCCTCGAGCGCCTGCTCGCCGAGGCCGGTCGCGCCGATGGCCGTACTCGAGCGGCCATGCTGCGCGAAGCGCTGATCGACGCGCGAACTGGCATTGGCGTCATGCGCGATGCCCTCGCCGCCGTCGAAGCGGAGCTGGCCGCGGAACGTAAACGGCTGGACGACGCCGAGCGGCGAGGCCGGCTGGCAGCCGAGGTGCCCGACCCGGAAACAGTGGCCGTGGCGGAGCGCTTCGCGGCAAGGCATCGCGAGCGGGTGACGCTCCTCGAACGCAAGCTCGCATTGCAGCGAGACGAGCTGGCGATCGCTGAGCGCGAAGAGGCACAGATCAGCGCGGAGTTCCGCGCCGCACGGAGTGGAACGGATCGGGTGATTCGCCCGGTACCGGAGCCCGAAGACGACCACCTGGAGTACCAAGCCGACCAGCGCGCCCGGGAGGCCGCGGTCGAGGCCCAGTTGGCCTACCTGAAGAAGAAGCTCGGCAAGGACCGCTAGCATCCCTTCGTTCGGTCCGCTCCTCTAACCCACTGGCTCATGACCGATCATCCCAGTCCCGAGTACGGCAGTGGTCCCCTGGCCGACCCGCTGACCGATCATCCGCGTCCCGGTGCGCTCGCCGAGCGGGATACCCGCTTCTTTGGCCATCCCGCCGGGCTGTCCACCCTCTTTTTCACCGAGATGTGGGAGCGGTTCAGCTACTACGGGATGCGCGCCATCCTGATCCTGTTCATGACCGCACCACTCGCCGTGGGCGGACTGGCCTTCCCGACCGAGAAGGCCGGTATCATTTACGGGACCTACACCTCGCTGGTGTATCTCACCGCGCTGCCTGGTGGATGGCTGGCCGACAAGATCTTTGGCCAGCGCCGGGCGGTGTTCCTGGGCGGCTCGCTGATCATGTTCGGCCACATCAGTCTGGCCGTACCGACCCTGGCGACGTTCTATCTGGGACTGGTGCTGGTGGTGCTGGGCACCGGACTGCTCAAGCCCAACATCAGCGCGATGGTGGGCCAGATCTATGAGCCCGACGACGAACGGCGCGACGCCGGATTCTCGATTTTCTATATGGGAATCAATATCGGCGGCTTCCTCGCACCGCTGATCTGCGGGTTCCTGGCGCAGCACCGGATCTGGCGCAACGCGCTGGAAAGCTGGGGACTCAATCCCGACAGCTCGTGGCACTGGGGATTCGGCGCCGCGGCGGTCGGCATGTTCTTCGGCCTGGTCCAGTATGTTCGCGGCGGCCACCGCCTCGGCACCGCCGGGCTGCAGCCGGCCCCCGCCAAGGACGAGGCCGAAGCTCGCGGCCGGAAGCGGCTCGCCTGGAGCGTTACCATCGGTACGGTGGTGGTGCTGGTCGCGATCGCGCTGCTGGCGAAGGCCGGGATCATGCACGTAACGGCCGACGGAGTCGGCCGGGTATTCGGCTGGATCCTGCTGCTGGCGGTGATCGGGTTCTTTGGCTGGCTCTTTCTCGGAGGAGACTGGAGCAAGGACGAGCGGCGCCGGCTGATCGTCATCTTCGTGCTCTTCCTCGGTGCGTCGGTGTTCTGGTCGGTGTTC
>DASSTY010000177.1:0-4124 GCA_035707585.1 Gemmatimonadales bacterium | reverse complement strand
ATCGATGCCGGGCCGATCGGGCCACACGAGGACGCCGGGCGCCAGGTGGTGGTGCCGTTCCTGCGGCGCCATGGGGCCGGGCGGATCGATGTACTGGTCATTTCGCACGCGCACGCCGATCACCTGGGCGGTGCTCGTGCTTTGCTCGACCGAATCCCCACCGGCCTGGTGACGGAGCCGGGGGAACTGGTTTCGGACAGTCTGTACGGCGGATTCCTGGACGAAGTCGCCGCGCTGGGGATTCCCTGGCGAGCCGGCCGCCCCGGCGATCATTTCGAGCTGGACGGGGTGCAATTCAGGTTTCTGCACCCGGATCCGGCGTGGCCTGGCTGGGGCACTGATCTGAACGAGGATTCGCTGGTGCTGCTGGTGGAGTACGGCGAATTCCAGGCGCTCTTTTCGGGCGACATCGGTTTTCCGGTCGAGCAATTGCTCAAGGGCCGGGTTGGCCCGATCGATCTGCTCAAGGTGGGTCACCACGGGAGCGCGGGGAGCAGCAGCGATGCGTGGCTCAGCGAGCTGCAGCCCCGTGCGGCGGTGATCAGTGTCGGGGTCGGAAACCGGTATGGACATCCGGCCCCGTCGGCGCTGGCCCGGCTGGCGGCCCATCATATCGCGATCTGGCGAACCGATCGCGACGGCACCGTCACGGTCCAGACCGACGGCAGGACACTGACCGTTCGCGGCCGTCGCGGCATCGAACGCTATTCGACTTCCCCAACTGAGGAACTCAGCCGGTGATGCATCGCACCTTCGTCACTACGATCGAGCGGTTCATCCTCGACCAGGAGATTCGCTACCCGGAAGCCACCGGGGAGCTGTCCAATCTGCTGTACGATATTGCGCTGGCCGCCAAGCTGATCGGCGCCGCCATCCGCCGGGCCGGACTGGAAGACATTCTCGGCACCGCCGGCGCGCAGAACGTGCAGGGCGAGGAGCAGCAGAAGCTCGATGTCTACGCCAACGAAACGATGAAGAACTGCCTCAACCACACCGGGCGCGTCTGCGTCATGGCGTCGGAAGAGGAGGAAGACATCATCCCCGTACCGGAAGGGCTCCCGGCCGGCAAGTACGTGGTGGTGTTCGATCCGCTGGATGGGTCATCCAACATCGACGTCAATTCGGCGGTGGGTACCATCTTCAGTATTCACCGGCGGGTTACCACCAGCGGCGGCGGCACGCTGGACGACGTGCTCCAACCCGGTTGCAAGCAGGTCGCCGCCGGGTATGTGATGTACGGTTCCAGCACCATGCTGGTGTACACCACCGGCCAGGGAGTGCACGGCTTTACCCTCGACCCCACCATCGGGGAATTCCTGCTCTGCACAGCGAGTATCACCACGCCGCGGGTGGGTCGGTACTACAGCGTCAATGAGAGCAACTTTGCGCGCTGGAGCCGGCCGATCCAGACCGCGGTGCGCGGTTTTCACGGCGACTATCCCGAGGTGATCCAGGGCAAGAACAGCCGCTACATCGGGTCGCTGGTGGCCGATTTTCACCGCAATCTCATCAACGGCGGGATCTTCATGTATCCGGCCGATACCAAGAACCCGCACGGCAAGCTTCGGCTGCTGTACGAAGCGGCTCCGATGGCCTTTATCGCCGAGCAGGCCGGCGGCTCGGCAACCGACGGGCTCAACCGGATTCTCGACATCGTGCCACGGTCGCTGCATCAGCGGGTTCCGCTGGTCATCGGGTCGCGTCAGGATGTAGGATACGTGGCCGATACTCTTCGCCGCCTCTCCGGTCACCATTCCGAGGCGCTGGCGCAGTCGGTGCTGTGAGTCAGACTGTTTACGGGCCGGACGATTGGCAGGGTAGCCCGGCCCGCGATCTCGGTCGCCCCGGAGAGTATCCGTTCACGCGGGGGATCTACCCCGAGATGTACACCCGGCGGCTCTGGACCATGCGCCAGTACGCCGGGTTCGGCACCGCCGAAGAAACCAATGCCCGGTTCCGCGGGCTGCTGGCCTCGGGGCAAACCGGTCTTTCCACCGCGTTCGATCTTCCCACTCAGATGGGCTACGATTCCGACCACCCGATGGCGCGCGGCGAGGTCGGGCGGGTGGGCGTAGCCATCGACACGGTAGATGATCTGGCCGATCTTTTTCGCGAGATTCCGCTCGATCGGGTCAGCACCTCGATGACGATCAACGCCACCGCCGCGATTCTGCTGGCGATGTACATCGTGGTGGGCGCGGAGCAGGGAGTCGATCGCAAGGCGCTCACCGGCACCATTCAGAACGACATCCTGAAGGAGTACATCGCGCGGGGGACGTACATCTACCCGGCGGAGCCTTCGCTCCGGCTCATTACCGAAACCTTCCGGTTCGTCTCCGATGAAGGGATGAACTTCAATCCGATTTCAATCAGCGGCTATCACATTCGGGAGGCGGGCGCCACCGCGGTGCAGGAAGTGGCGTTCACGCTGGCCGATGCCATCGAGTACGTCGAGCGGGCGCTTGCAGCCGGTCTTGACATCAACACCTTCGGACCGCGGCTGTCGTTCTTCTTTGCGGCGCACAACGATCTGTTCGAAGAGGCGGCCAAGTTCCGGGCGGCGCGCCGGCTCTGGGCCCGGCTGGTGCGCGACCGGTTCGGCGGCAACGACGCGGCCGCGCGGCTCCGTTTTCACACGCAGACCGGCGGGGTCACGCTGCAGGCCCAGCAGCCGCTCAACAACGTGGTGCGGGTGACGGTGCAGGCGCTCTCCGCGGTGCTTGGCGGCACCCAGTCGCTCCATACCAACGGCTACGACGAAGCGCTGGCGCTGCCCACTCAGGAATCCGCCACTCTGGCACTGCGGACCCAGCAGATCCTGGGCTATGAGAGCGGGGTGGCAGATGTGGTCGATCCGCTGGCGGGGAGCTATTACGTCGAGGCGGAAACCGATCGGATCGAGCGCGAGGCCCGGAACCTGATCGAACAGGTCGATGCGATGGGCGGCGCTGCCCGGGCGGTGGAGCGCGGATTCTTCCAGGAGGAGATCGCCCGGAGCGCCTACGCCATTCAGCGCGCGCAGGAGGCCGGTGAGCTCACGGTGGTGGGGGTGAATCGCTTCACCGACGACTCGCCGCCGCCGGTCATCGAAACGCCCGATTTCTCCGCACTGGCGGAGCGCCAGCGGGAGCGGCTTGCTGCCGCCCGGGCGGCGCGCGACGGCGCTGCCGTGGCTGGCGCCATCGCCCGGCTGGAAGCGGCCGCGGCCACCAGCGAACCGCTGATGCCGCTCATCGTCGAAGCGGTTCGGGTCCGCGCCACCGTCGGCGAAATCAGCGACGCATTTCGGCGCGTTTGGGGCGTCTACCATGCTTGAAGCGAGGCATCCGGGCCGCTAATTTTTGAGGCTGTTCCATTCACCGCGAGCGAGCATGCCCACGTACGAATATGTCTGCCCGGAAGGGCACGCGTTCGAACTGTTCCAGAAGATGAGCGACAAGCCGCGGGCCAAGTGCCCGGTCTGCGGCAAACCGGCCACCCGCAAGATTTCCGGCGGCGCCGGGCTGGTCTTCAAGGGGAGTGGCTTCTACATCACCGACTACGGCAAGGATGGCAAGGGCCCCCGCAAACCGCCTTCCGAGTCGGCCGCCGACGCCAAGTCGGAACCGGCCAAGACCGAGTCCAAATCCAAGCCGCCATCAAAGGCCGACGCGCCGGCGCCGAGCAAATCCAGGGAGACCAAATGAGCCTGCTCGTCGTCGGCAGCATCGCCCTCGATTCCATCTTTACCCCGTTCGGCGAAACGGCCGACGCACTGGGCGGCTCCGCCGTGTATTTCAGCGTCGCGGGTTCGCTGCTTCACCCGGTGCAGGTGGTCGGCGTGGTGGGCAGCGACTATCCGATGGCCGCTCTGCAGGAGCTGGCCTGCCGCGGAATCGATCTGTCCGGGGTAGAGCGGGCGGAGGGCGAGAGCTTCCGATGGAAGGGCAAGTATTCCTACGATCTCCAGAGCCGGGAGACGCTGGAAACTCGGCTCGGGGTGTTCGCCGATTTTCAGCCGAAGCTCCCCGCCACCGCGAGCGACGCACGCTATCTCTTCCTCGGTAACATCGACCCGGAGCTGCAGCTCGGGGTGCTCGATCAGGTATCCGGCGCCGAGCTGGTGGCGTGCGATACCATGAACT
>DASSTY010000176.1:0-5688 GCA_035707585.1 Gemmatimonadales bacterium | reverse complement strand
CCGCGAAGGGTGTCGCCCAGGCCTTCCCGGTCCAGCACCGCCCGCGTCCGCGGATGGAGCGCCAGAATCGTGGGGAGTGGCAGTTGGGCGATGCTCCGCAGTACCCCGGCCAGCACCGCGGGATTGTCGGTGAGCTCGGCGCGGTGCAGCGTACTGAAGAGATACCCGGTGCCGGCATGCTTCGATGTCAGCCCGCTCACGTCGGGAAGGTGGTCCAACTGACTCCGGAGGACATCGTAGGCCACATCACCGGTCTCAACCGTCGTGGCCTCCGGGTGCTCCGCCCGCATCCGTCCGGTCGCTTCGGCCGATGGCGTGCACAACAGCACCGCCACGGTGTCTACCACCCGCCGATTGATTTCTTCCGCCATCCCGGCGTCGCGAGCCCGCAGCCCCGCCTCGACGTGCACCACCGGAATCCGGAGCTTGGCAGCGGCGAGCGCGCATCCCAGCGTCGAATTGGTGTCGCCGATCACGACAACCACCGCCGGGCGCCGCTTCGCGAAGACAGGCTCGGCCCGGGTCAGAATCGCGGCGGTCTGCTCCGCATGCGAAGCGGAGCCTACCTCCAGGCAGAGATCGGGCTGCGCTACGCCAAGCTGCTCGTAGAGCAGCGCGTTGAGGGCGTAGTCGTAATGCTGGCCGGTGTCGATCGCGAGCACCGGCCCCAGTGCAGCGAGCGTACGACGAAGCACGCTGGCCTTGATCACCTGCGGACGGGTGCCGTAGCAGAGCGCGACCAGGGGCCTTGATTCATTCACGCCGTCAGCCACCTTTAACCCGCGAATTCAGTCGGTTCACTCATTTCCTCGAGACCAGGTGCGCCCAGCCCGCCGCCCCTACGACATCGTCCATCTGGCCCAGACGGCCTTTCCCGATGATCCCCGCCCTCGGCGCGAGGCAATGGTTGCGGCCGAAACCGGGCGGGTGGCAATCATCGTCCTGCAAGAAGGGCGCGACCCGCGGCCGGTGGGTCACTACGGCCCGATTCGCGTCGTTCGCCTCCCCGGCCGGCGCCGCCGAGGCTCCGCGCTGGGTTACCTCGCCGAATACTTCGACTTTCTGCTCCGGGCCCGGGCGCTGTTCCGCCGTGATCCGCGTTTCGGCAACGCCCGCATCATCCATGTCCACACGCTGCCCGATTTTCTGATCGCGGCAACCGCTCCGGCCCGCCGCCGCGGTGCCCGAGTCATTCTCGATCTGCACGAGATCTTTCCCGAGTTCACCCGGTCGCGATTTGCCGGCTTGGCCGGTCGAGTCGGCGGGCGGATCGCTCGCCTGCTCGAACACTGGTCGCGCCGCCGCGCCGATGTCGTGCTGACCGTCAATCGCAGCATCGAACGGCTGCTGCGCGGCCGGCCCTCCCGAAAGGGCGAACGCCTCGAGGTGATCCACAACCTCACCGATCCCGAGGAATTCGGACCGGCCCGTCTCACCAGCGGGGTAGTCGACGGCCCCCTCCGGCTGGTCTACCACGGGACGCTCACCGGAATCTACGGCCTCGACCTCGCCATCGAAGCGGTGCATCGGGCTGCCCGGCAGGGACTCGACGTACGGCTCGATCTCTACGGCGGCGGCCCCGATGTGGCTCAACTCGCCGCGCTGGCCCAGCGGCTCGGATTGGGCGAGCGCGTTCGGCTGCTCGGCAGCGTCTCGCACCAGGTCCTGCGCGAACGACTGCCCAGCTACCACGCCGGCCTGGTTCCAACCCGCCTCAATGTGATGACGCAGTACTCGCTCTCCACCAAACTGCTGGAGTATATCCATCTCGGGCTGCCGCTCATCGCCAGCCGGATTCCTACCTATCTCGAATACTTCCCCGAATCGTCCGCCTGGTATTTCACTCCCAATGATTCGGCAGACGCGGGTCGCGCCATCGCCGAATTCGCCGCCGCGGCGCCCGCCCAGCGGATTCAGCGCGCTGCCGGCGCGCAGGCCGCGGCGGCAGCGCTCCAGTGGGCCGATGACGCTCGCAAGCTGCGGGGAATTTATGAAGAGCTGTTGCTCGCTCAGCCGCGGTAGAACGCGCGCACCGCGTCGCTGACCCGGCCGATCTGCTGCTCGGTGAGCTCCGCGAACATCGGCAGACTCAGCACCTGCGCCGCCGCCGCTTCGGTCACCGGGAACGCGCCTTCACCCAGTCCCATCCACTCGTACGCCTTCTGCAGGTGCAGCGGCAGCGGATAGTGCAGCCCGGTGCCGATTCGCTCGGCGGTGAGATGCGCCTGCAGTTCGTCACGACGATCGGCGCGAATCACGAACAGATGATAGACGTGATAGGCAAAATCGGCCTCGGTGGGCAGGCGAATCTCCGATATATCGCTGAGCGCATCACGGTAGAGCGCCGCCGCTCGCCGGCGGCCCTCGGTCCACTGCTGCAGATGCGGCAGTTTGATCCGGAGGCACGCCGCTTGAATCGCATGCAGCCGGCCGTTGTATCCCTCAGTGTCGTGGTAATACTTGCGGCCCTGCCCGTGTTCCCGAAGCCGGCGCATGGCATCCAGCCGAGCCGCGTCGCTTCCCGCTGCCGCACCACCTTCGCCGCAGGAGCCGAGGTTCTTTCCGGGATAGAAGCTGAAAGCGGCGAGATCTCCCATCGAACCGGCGTTCCGCCCGCGGTAGCGGGCGCCGTGCGCCTGCGCGGCATCTTCGATGACCCACAACCCGTGCTTCCGGGCCACCGCCAGAATCGGATCCATGTCGGCAGTCTGGCCGTACAGGTGAACCGGCACGATTCCGACGGTGCGTGGTGTGATGGCTGCCTCGAGCGCCGCCGGATCGAGGTTCATGGTGGCGTCGTCGACATCGACGAAGCGGATCGTCCCTCCCGCCTGGGTGATCGCTTCGGTAGTGGCGATGAAGCTGTTGGGTACGGTGATGACTTCGTCACCCGGCTTGAGGTGCATCGCCAGATAGGCCAACCGCAAGGCGTCGGTTCCGCTGTTGACGCCAACGCAGCCCGATACGCCGACGAATTTGGCGAACTCCTCTTCGAAGGCAGCCACTTCCGGCCCGCCGACGAAGCCCGCGGTCTGTACCGCCCGGCGAAACGCTGCCACCAGTTCCTCTTCCAGAGGACGGTGCTGCGCAACAAGGTCGAGAAACGGTACGGCGGTTCCGGTCGCGGCGGCTGTCGTCATCGGTAAACACGCCCCATCAGGAAAGAGTTGGACAAGTCGGTGGACAGTAACGCTCCGCCCGGCTCAGGGCAAATGCGCTTCCGGTATCGCTCCCTGTACCTCCGCAAACGGCATCACATCGATCAGGCCGCTGTCACGGAGCGCTGCAATCACCCTGAGCTGCGGTGCGATTGCCTCGAGCGGCTGCGCTGCCGAGTGCCACATGAATTCGATCCAGCCATGGCGCGCCGCGGCATCGCGAATCAGCGAATCGACCTCGGCCGGCGGCAGATGCGAGAGCACATTCGGTGCCGGACCGGTCCACCCTGAAGCGGGTAGCGAGGCCACGCTGCTGCGCGGAACGTACGCTTCGACTCCCGAATAGACGCGCCGAAGCAGTGCGCCATACGGTGTTGCCAGCTTGGCCGAAGCATCGAACATCGCCGGGCCGCTGGTCCAGGTCCCCGGCTGGATGAAGATCCGCGGATCGGCGCCGAACCGCCGGAGATCCTGCGCCGAGCCGACGGTCTCGAGATAGAACCCGGTGAAATCGGCGGGTGGGCCGCCGTGAAACCGCGAGTGCGATTCCACCACCGATCCCGCGCGCAATACCTCAGGGATAAACGAACGCGGGCAATTGGGTGGCTGCCCCACCAATCGCGCCGGCACCGCGAATTCGGCGCGAAGCCGCAGCTCCCGGAGGAGGGCGAGCGTCGCGACGTCCTGGCTGGGACAATCATCCGCCCTGAGCGACAACACCGCGGGCGCATCGAGCTGGACGTGTTCCGCCGGCGCGCGCTGCACCAGCGGCTCAGTGGGAAAAGGAACTCCCGCAAAGGCGCTGAAGCGGGCGCCCGCACCGAGCCCCGCCATCGAAACGGGTCCTCGAAATACCGGCACCTGCCCGATTCGCATCACCGACCCCGTCCCGGTCATCAGCGAGCCATCGCGCTGGCTGGCTGACCAGGTCACCCGGCCATCGCCCATCCGGAGATCGAGCGCCAGTCCCCGCAGCGCCGGTGTGCTGTCCAGCGCGGTCCAGAGTGTTGCCGCCACCGGCATGTGGGGCGAAACCGGCTCCGCTTGAAACGCGGTGTCGGACTGAAGCAGCCAGACGTGACCGGCCGAATCGGTGAGGAGAATGGTCCAGATCGCGGCGAGTACCGGATCGCTGGTGGGATCGAGCGCGGGTTCCACTGCCGACCCGTCGAGACATGCCGCAAGAATGAGCAGAAGCGCCACCCAGGTGCGCCGAACTTTCACCCGGGAGTCGCTCCGTCGAGCGTTCGCCGCACCCGCGCGGGGTTTCCCATCGCCACGGCGCCGGCCGGGATATCGCGAGTCACTACGGACCCGGCGCCAATGATCGCTCCCTCCCCGATGGTGACACCACCCAGGATGGTCGACCCGGTGCCGATCGATGCGCCGCGCCGAACCACGGTGGGCACGACCTTCCAGTCGGCGTCGCTTTGCAGCCGGCCGGCCTCGGTTGTGGCGCGGGGATAGAGATCGTTGATGAAATTGACGTTATGGCCGACGAAGACTTCATCTTCGATGGTGACGCCTTCGCAGATGAAGGTGTGACTCTGAATCTTGCAGCGAGCCCCGATCACCACACCCTTCTGGATCTCTACGAAGGTACCGATCGAGGTGTCACTTCCGACTTGGCATCCGTACAGATTGACGAACGCATGCAGCCGCACACCGGGGCCCAGCACCACGTCCGGAGCAATCCGCTGGAGCAGCCGATCGCGCTCCGCGGGCGTCCACTCCGGCATCATACCTCCAGCGCGACGCGACTGCCGGCCAGCGCGATCGGCCCGCCACCCTGCGCGATCGATCGCTGCGCCGCTTCCAGGATCCGAACCACCCGCACTCCCGCAGCGCCATCGGAAATCAGTGCTTCCTTCCCCAGCATCGCCTGCACCAGATTCTCCGCCTCGACCGCCAGCGCTTCCTGGGTTTCCAGCTTGGGCGCGTGCATATCGCCCGAGCGATACGAGATCATCAGCTGATACGCACTCTCCGCCGTCGGCGGTGAGATCGAAACACCCTTGTCGTACACCTTGAGCTTTTCGCTCGGCTCCATGTCATCGTAGACGATCATCCGCTTGGAGCCGCCCACGATGGTGCGCCGCACCTTGGCCGGCGCCAGCCAGTTGACATGCACGTGCCCCAGCAGCGAATCGCCGTAGCGGACAGTGACGTACGCGATGTTTTCGGTGGGGCTTCCGCCGTGACAGGCGGCCTGGGCCGAGACGCTGGTGGGTTCCTGGTCGAGCAGGTAATCCATGATCGATACATCGTGCGGTGCCAGGTCCCACACCACGTTCACATCGGTCTGGATCAGGCCGAGGTTGATACGGACCGAATCGAAATAGTAGAGGTCGCCGATTTCACCGGCATGGATCAGCCGCTTCATCTCGCGGACGGCGCCGGTGAACACGAAGGTGTGATCCACCGCCAGCAGCAGCCCCTTGCTCTCTGCCAAGTGGACCAGCGCCTCGGCATCGGCCACGGTGGTGGCGAGGGGCTTCATCACCAGCACGTGCTTCCCCGCACTCAGCGC
>DASSTY010000175.1:0-4016 GCA_035707585.1 Gemmatimonadales bacterium | reverse complement strand
ACTTCGCACCACCGAAGGCCGGGGCACCGATTGGACTCTGCGGGTGCCACTGACGCTCGCCATCGTGCGCGCGCTGCTCACCCGGGTCGGCGGGGAACGCTATGCGGTGCCGCTCGCCTACGTGGCGGAAACAGTGGAACTCGATCGCGGCGCGCTGACCGCGATGCGCGATCGCGAGGCGCTGGTGCTCCGCGATCAGGTGATTCCGACGCTGCGCCTAGAGGAACTGGTCTCGGTTCGCTCGATCCCGGCGGCGCCGCGCCGGCCGGCGGTCATCCTCGAAGTAGGTGAACGACGCAGCGCGCTGGTGGTAGATGCCCTGCTGGGGCAGCAGGACATTGTGGTTGAGCCATTCGAGATCCCCCGCGGGATGCCGCCGTTCTTTGGCGGAGCCACCATCCTGGCGGACGGAATCCCGGCGTTGATCCTCGACGCCGCCGCTCTGGTGTAGGAGACGCTATGGACGACGTCCGAGGACTCAAGGAACTGCAGCTCGATGCGCTGCGTGAGGTGGCCAACATCGGCGCCGGACACGCGGCCACCGCGCTGTCGCAGATGACCAACCGCACCATCATGATCAGCGTACCCGAGGTCAACGTCCGTCCGCTCGAAGAGGTGTCGGACATGCTCGGGTCCGCGGAGGATGTGGTCGCCGCGGTGCTGATGCAGATGATGGGCGATCTCACCGGGCGCACGCTCCTCCTGTTTCCCGAGGCGTCCGCCAAGATTCTCTGCGACATCCTGCTCCGCCGGCCTCCCGGTACCACGCAGGCGTTCGGACCGATGGAGCAGTCGGGCATCAAGGAAGTCGGCAACATTCTCGTCAGCGCGTACATGACGGCGCTGAGCGATTTCATGGGAATGATGCTGGTGCCGTCGGTGCCCAGTCTGGTGGTCGACCTGAGCGGAGCGGTGCTCACCACCACCTATCTCAACTTCGGCCACGACCGCGACTATGTCTTCTGCGTCGAGACTGCGTTTTCGGTCGGCGGCGCCGAAATGCCACTGGCGGGGCACTTCCTCCTGATGCCGGACGTGCCGTCTCTCCGGGCCATTTTCGACGCCATTCGCCTCGGCTGAGGGCCCATGCCCGGACCCGCGCTGTCCGATCGCGACCTGGCGGTGCTCCGGTCTTTTGCGCGCCGGATCGACCCTTCGGATGCCGGTGCCCACAACAACCTCGGCGTTCTCTATTACCAGAAGGGGCTCACGGCAGAGGCGGTAGCGGAATTCACCCGCGCCCTCGAGCTGGACCCCCGCATGCAGGTGGCTCGCACCAATCTGGAGCGGGCCTATCGCGACAACGGCTATTACGATCGCCGGGTAGCGGAGCTGCAGGAGCGGCTCCGTCGCCATCCCGACGATCGGGACAGCCGGTGGGAATTGGCGCGCGCCTATTCGGCGCTGGGCCACCACGACGCTGCACTGGCCGAATTCGAAGCGGTATTGCGCTGGCACCCGGAAGACACCGCGGTCCTGATTCAGCTCGGGCTGACCGAACAGGCCCGGGGCCGGGTCGAGCCGGCGGCCGAGTGGTTTGCCAAGGCATCCCAGCGAGATCCTTCCAGCGCGGTCGCCCGCTTTTACCACGGCGAGGCGCTCTATCATCGCGGGCTCAACGAAGAGGCGCTGCAGCACCTTCAGGCTGCGATCACCCTCAATCCCGATTACGCCGAGGCCTTTCACCTGCTGGCATTCGTGCACGGCGATCTGGGCGATCAGGACGCCGCTCGAACTGCCGCGCGCCGTGCCGTCACGCTCAATCCGGCACTGGCGCAGGCCCGCGCCAATCTTTCGATCGACCGGGTGGCCGGGCCGGCACCCGCTCACGCTCCCGCAGCCGAACCGCAGGTGGTGGCAGGCGCGCTGGCGCACTGCAGTCTGGGACTCGCCTTCCGGCAGAAGGGCTATTACGTCGAGGCGCTGCGCGAGTACCGCCTGGCGCTCGATGCCGGCGAAGACCGCCGCCTGGCGCTGGAGGCGATGGCCGAGGTGCATCTGCTTCGGCGCGATCTCGGTGCGGCGCTCGAGCTCTACGACGATCTGGTTCACGAATTTCCCGATTCACCCAAGCTCTGGAATGAGCGTGGTGTCTGCCTCCATCAGGCAGGGCGCCGGGAGCTCGCGATTGAATCGTACCGCCAGGCAACCGAGCTCGATTCCAACTACGCGATCGCCTGGAACAACCTCGGCGTCGCCCACGCCGCCGACCCGAAGGACGATGCGGCGCTGGCGGCGTTCCAGCGGGCGCTGCGGCAGCCCCGGCCGCTGCCGGCGGCGCGGCTCAATCTGGCGCTGCTGCACTTCCATCGGCATCGCGTTCCGCCGGCGCTGGAAGCCTACCGGCACGCGCTGGCCGATGATCCGGAAAATCCCACCGGCTGGAACGGCGTCGGGCTGGTGCTGATGGAGCTCAAGCGATTCGAAGATGCCCGCAACGCATTCGCGCGGGCCGTCGAAGCCGATCCATCGATGGCCGCAGCCCACTACAACCTGAGTTTTACACTGAGCCAGTTGGGCGACTACGACGCCGCGCTGCGGGAAACCAAGCGCGCGCTCGAGCTGGAACCCTACTATGTCGCTCAGAAGTACGCCCTGGCCATCGACCTGCAGTACGAAGATCCCACCATCGCGATCGCGCCCGATCTGTTTGCCGATGTGGGGGGCGAGGCGCTGGCCGCCGACTTTACGTATGATCCCGAGGCAATCGATCGGCTGTTTGGCGAACTGACGCCCGAACCGGCTCCTGCCGCCGCGCCGCCGCGCCGCAGTGACGATCCGCTTGCGCTGGTGCGCGATTATCTGAGCAAGGGCCTCTCCGATCTCGCCATGGCGGAACTGGCGCGGGCCCAGGCGCGCGGGGTCAACGGCGCATCGTCCATCTCGCTGATGGGCGACATCTTCGCTCGGCGCGGGCTCCATGGCGAAGCGCTCGAGCGCTATCGGGCGGCGCGGAGCACCGATCCGGCCAGCACCGAAGCCGCGCTCGGCGAAATCCGCGCGCTGCTCGCGATGGATCGCGGTGCTGAAGCGGCAGACCTGGCGGACGGATTGATCCGCCGGGTTCCCGATGACCCCGACGTGCTGACCGCGCACGCCCGCGTTCGGCTGGCCCTGGGCGACCCGGCCGGAGCGCTGGAGTCGCTGCGGCAGGCGCAGAAGCTGGCTCCAGGGCGCGCTGAGCTCTGGCACCTGCAGGCCCGTGTGGCGGTGCGCCTGGGAGATCGCAACGGAGCGCTGGCCGCGCTCCACGCGGCGCTCCAACTCGACCAGGGGCTGGTCCAGGTCTGGTTTGAACTGGGGCGGCTGGAAGAAGAGCGGGAGGATTGGGCAGCGGCGCGCGCCGCCTACGAGCGCGCTCTCGAAATTCTGCCGACCTATAGCGGCGCGGCGCTCGCGCTGGCCGATCTCGTCCGCCGCACGGAATCTTCCCGTGCGGCGCTGCCACTGCTGGTGGACCTGCTCTCGGTCGATCCGTACGAATTCGACGCACTGGTTCTGCTTGCCCGGATTCTCCTGGAAGACGGCCGGATCATCGAAGCGGTGCAGGCGATCGAACGGGTTCTCCGGTTCGTGCCCGACCACGTTGGTGCGCTGTTCTATCGCGGAGCGGCGCTGGCCAAGCTGCGGCGGTATCCGGAGGCGGTGGAAAGCTGGGAGCGGGTGGTTCAGCTCGAGCCGGCGGGCGAGCGGGCGGCCGAGGCGCGCAGCCGGGTCCGGTCGGCTCGCGACCTTGAGCATATTTTCTCCTCTGCGGCGGGGTAACCGGTGCCGATCGAGGGGCCGCTCCGCGAACTGAGCATTCACGATGTCTTCCAGCTGCTCGATCTGGCGCGGAAGAGCGGCGTTCTGCGGATCACCTCCGATCTGCGGCAGAATGCGGGTGAAGTTGCCTTCGATCGTGGCGCGGTGACCGGTGCCAGAGTCGAGACCAATCCGCACCCGCTGGGGTCGGTACTGCTTCGAGCGGGGAAGATTACTGAAGCGGATCTGGCGCACGCTCGCGAGCTCCAGGC
>DASSTY010000174.1:0-3348 GCA_035707585.1 Gemmatimonadales bacterium | reverse complement strand
GAAGCCCACCTTGGCCGCCAGCCCCTGCGCCGCCTGGATCGTCGTGATCGCCGCCGTCAACGTCGTCTTCCCGTGGTCCACGTGCCCGATCGTCCCCACGTTCACATGCGGCTTCGTCCGCTCAAATTTCGCCTTGGCCATTGGTGTGTGTCACTCCGTACGAGTAAAGGGCGCTGCTCTTGTTGGTCGTGGGTCGTGGGGCGTGGAGTTCCGTCGCTCCGCGGGGCCTCTCATGACCCAAGACCCATGACTCACGACCGTATCAGAGCTCGCGACCGGGATTGAACCGGTGACCTCATCCTTACCAAGGATGCGCTCTACCGACTGAGCTACGCGAGCGTGCCGGGCGCTCCGAAAGCGGGCGACGGGATTCGAACCCGCGACCCTCAGCTTGGAAGGCTGATGCTCTACCAACTGAGCTACACCCGCATGCCAGTGGTGGGTCATGAGCCGTGGGTCATGAGTCGTGGAGATCAGCGCCCCGCGCGACTTCGCATTCCCCATCAATGATCCCACGACCCACGTCTCATGACCCACGACCCGATGGTGGGGGTAGGATTCGAACCTACGTAGGGCGTAAGCCCGGCAGATTTACAGTCTGCTGCCATTAGCCACTCGGCCACCCCACCGCGCCTGGCTTTTCCCCTGCGCCGGTTGCGTTACCACGCTGGAGCTGACGAGGGGAATCGAACCCCTAACCTGCTGATTACAAATCAGCTGCTCTGCCAATTGAGCTACGTCAGCGGCACCCAGGCCGAAATAGACAGACTCGTATGATAAACCCTGCACTGGCATGCGTCAACGCCCACTCCGCCGTACTTCGAGCGATCCGTCCCGGGCATCCCGCACCTCCCACCCGGCTGCGGCCAGGAGGGCCCGAATCCGGTCGGCTTCGGCGAAATTCCGCCCCTGCCTGGCCACCTTACGGCGGGCCGCCCAGCTCAGCGCCCACGCCTCGGCCGCTTCGGGGGGCCCCTCGGGCGGAGATTCGTCCAATTCCCCTTCGCCGGCGACCGCGCCGACATCCACCCGGAGCCTCCGCGCCGCCGGCGGGCACACGTCCAGTACGCCGTCCATCGCCCGCCACGCCGCCAGGGTCCGGGGGCCGGGCCGGGCGCCCCGATCCATCATGGCGTTGCCCTCGGTAGCCAGCCCGAAGAGCTGCGCCAACGCCCTCGGTGCGTTGAGATCGTCATCCAGCGCCTCGGCAAACCGGGCCCGCGCCGCCTCGGCCGCCTCCGCCAGCGCCGGATCCTCTCCGGCCTGATCGCCCGCCCGCTCCACCAGCCGATCCCGGAACTCTCCCAGCCGTCGAGAGCCCTCGCGCGCACCGGCCAGCGCCTCGTCGGTCAGATCGAGCCGCTGGCGGTAGTGCACCCCGAACAGCAGCAGCCGCACCGCGCCGGCATCGACGCCGTCTTCCCGCAGGTCGCGCGCGGTGGTGATGTTGCCGAACCGCTTGGACATCTTCTCGCCACGGATATGGAGGAACTCGCCGTGGATCCAGTAACGCGCAAAGAGCTCGCGTCCGGTATAGGCGCAGCTCTGAGCGATCTCGTCTTCGTGGTGCGGAAAGACCAGGTCGATTCCGCCCGCGTGAATGTCGAGCACATCCTGCCCCAGCCGTTGCCGCACTACTTCCAGCGACATCGCCGAACATTCGATGTGCCACCCCGGCCGTCCCCGCCCGAACGGCGCGTCCCACACCGCACCGACTTCTTCGTCCTCGGGGCGAGTCGCCTTCCAGAGCACAAAGTCGCGGGCATCCTCCTTGGCATACTCGTCCGCGCTCACCCGCTCGCTGGCGCCGGCCTTGAGCTCGCGCCGGTCGAGCCGCGACAGCTTCCCGTAGGCCGGAAACCGGTCGATGGCGAAATAGACCGAGCCGTCTTCGCCGCGATAGGCGATTCCCTTGGCCAGCAGGTCGTCGATCAGCGCGATCATCGCCGGGATGTGCTCGGTGGCGCGGGGATAAACCGTTGCCGGGCGAATCCGGAGATAGTCACGATCCTCGAAGAACGCCTTGATGTATTGCTCGACGTAGTCGCGCAGCTGCATTCCGGCCTCGCGCGCGCCGCGAATGGTCTTGTCGTCCACGTCGGTGAGATTCATGATCTGGAGAACCTGATATCCGCTGGCATCGAGCCAGCGGCGCAGCAGGTCCTCGAACAGAAACGTCCGGAAATTGCCGAGGTGGGCGTAGTTGTAAACCGTCGGCCCGCAGGCGTAGAACGACACGTGGGGCGGGTCGAGTGGCACGAATGGCTCGACCTGTCCGGTGAGCGTGTTGTGAAGCCGGAGTGCCATCAGTCGCGCGCGCTCCGTGCCGCGATGATCGCATCAACCAGCGGCGCCGGGTCGAAGCGCACCGGATCGGTGGCGGGAAGACCGGTTTCGCGGGTTGCCGCTTCGCACGCTGCCCGCGCCGCCGCCTCGTCCAGATCGTAGGTGTTGAGCGCGATACCGATCACCCGGGTCGGGTGCACGGTCGAACCGATCGTCTGGTACAGCCGGACGTACTCCGAGAGCGGCGGAATCCTGAGCCAGCTCGCGTGGCGGTAGTCGCCGATGTACTCCCGGCTGGACTGGTGGCAGAGGATCATCGCGTCGGGGCAGGAGCCGTGCAGCAGCCCCACGGTAACGCCGGAATAGCCGGGATGGTTGATGCTTCCCTGCCCCTCCACCAGCACCACGTCGGCATCGCGGGCCCCTTCCAGCGTGATCGTCTCCGCCGCGCCGGCGATGAAATCGGCGATCACCGCATCGACCGCGATCCCCCAGCCCTCGATCATGATTCCGGTTTGCCCCGTGGGCACGAAGCGCGTGCGCACGCCGCGCTGGTTCAGCGATTTTACCAGCTGAAGCTGGGCGGTCATCTTGCCGACGTTGCAGTCGGTGCCGACGGTGAGGACCCGGAACGCCGCGGTGCTCTTGGCCAGCCCGCTCGCCACCGGCAGGTTGGTCGGCGGCCGCCGGAGATCGAGCAGGCGCACTCCGCTGGCCCGGGCCCGCCGGGCCAGGTCTTCATCATCATTGAGAAAGGTGTGGAGCCCGCTCCAGATGTCGCAGCCGGCGTCGATCGCCTGGCCGATCCATTCGCGCCACGCCTCGGGCAGCCGCCCGCCCTGAGGTGCAATCCCGATCAGCACCGCGCTGGGCTTCTGCTTCAAACCGTCTGCCATCGAGCCGACCACCGGGATGCCGCCGCCGAAACCGAGCACGTCGTTGACGGTTTTGCCGGCCTGGGTGCGATCGAGTACGGCCACCACCCGGCCGGGGAGATAGCGGATGATCGAGTTGGCGGTCTTGGAGGTCATCGGGCCGAAGTCACCATCGGCCAGAATCAGA
>DASSTY010000173.1:0-4866 GCA_035707585.1 Gemmatimonadales bacterium | reverse complement strand
GATGACACCGCCGACATCGGCCGCGCCTATCAGGACGCGCAGAATGAACTGGCTCGCCGCGCCGGACGGCTCAAACTGTACGAGGCCGTGCTCAACACCACGCTCCAGGCGGTCGGCATCTTCGATGGCGATCTCCACGTCATCTACGCCAACGATGCGCTGCTGCGCGCGATGAACGAACGCGAGCTGGTCGGCCGCGAACTCAGTCAGGTTCCCGGCGCGCAGGATCACGTCGCTCACGTCCGCCGGGTGCTGGAAACCGGCGCTACAGTCGCCGGCCCCGACGGCAACGACCGCTCCCGCAGTTACACCTACTTCCCGCTCCCCGGCCTCGACGAGCGCCGCTGGGTCGGGCTGATTTGCGAGACCGCGGCCGAGCCGGAAGCGGGTGTTACCATCGGCCTGGGCACGCCGCCCGAGATGGTGGCCGAGCCGGAAGAGCCGGCGCAACCGGAACCCGCGCCGCAGCCGGTGGCAGAGCAGGTTGATCAGCCTGCCGTGGAACCGGTTGCAGAAGCAGCTATGGAACCAGAAGCAGAACCCGCTCCCGAGCCGGTCTGGCAGCCGGAGGCCGACTCGGCACCGATGCCCGAGCCGGCGTCACCCCTCTCACCCGCAGCTCAGATCGAGACCGAACCGATGCCCGAAACCGCAACCACAACCGCAACCGCAGCTCCCGAAGCTCCCCCTCTCTCCGAGGACGTGGCGCTGGGCTACATCCAGGAACTCGCGGCGCCGGTGGAGTCGGTGCGCGAATACGTCGCGCTGGTGGTGGGCGAAGCGGGCGCGGTCGCCGGCGACAGCTCGCCGCTGGCGCAGTACGCGCTCCGCGCCATGAGCGCCGCCGATGAACTCGAGCGTCGAGTGCGCGGAATGGCAGCGCTGGCGCGGGCCAGCCGCCGCTCGCTTCAGCTCAGCGACGTCTCCCTGGCCGATCTGGTGGAACGCGCGCTCAGCGGACTCGATCAGGAAATGGAACGCTCCCACGCGCGGCTCAAGGTGGATGTGCCGGTCGATCTCCCCACCGTGCGGAGCGACGGCGACCTCCTCTTCGATGCCGTCACCGCGCTGCTCCGCAACGCGATCACCTTCGTTCCCGCCGACACCCGCCCCCGGGTGCTGGTCAAGGCGGTGTCGCTCGGCCAGGGCAAGGTGCGACTGCTGGTGGAAGACAACGGGATCGGATTTCCCCAGCGGCTCAGCGAACGGCTCTTCCGTCTGTTCGGACGCCTTCCCGGCGCCGAAGAGTACGACGGAATCGGCGCCGGGCTGGCAGTGGCGCGCGCCGCGGTCGAGCGAATGGGCGGCAGCGTCGGCGTGGAGTCGGAGGAAGGATGGGGCAGCACCTTCTGGCTCGACCTTCCCACCGCGGCGGTGCCGGTCGAATCGAATGGAGCCGCCTCTGGGCGCCCTTTTCCCGAGGAGATTGACGAAGTGATTGGAGACCTGACCAGGTGACCACCGCAACCCGGCTGCGCCCGTTTCACTACGCCTTTCTGGTGACCGACCTCGATGCCACCCGCCGCTTCTATGGCCAATTGCTCGGCTGCACCGAAGGGCGGAGCACCGATCACTGGGTCGATTTCGATTTCTTTGGCAACCAGATTTCGGCCCATCTGTCCGATCACATCGCGCCGGCCAACGCCACCGGCCAGGTAGATGGGATCGACGTCCCCATGCCGCACTTTGGCGCGGTGCTTTCGTGGGATGCCTTTCACGAAGCCGCCGAGCGGCTGCGCGCTGCCGGCACCAGGTTCGTCATCGAGCCGCGGCTCCGCTACGCCGGCCAGCCGGGCGAACAGATGACGATGTTCCTCACCGACCCGAGCGGCAACGCGCTCGAATTCAAAGCCTTCCGAAACGACGCCGAGGTCTTCGCCCGCTAGGCGATCATGAGCGCACTTCCCGGCTCAGCCGATGTCGTGATTGTCGGCGGCGGAGTGATCGGCGCGTCGGTGGCGTGGCGCCTGGCGCAGCGCGGCTGGCACAACGTGGTGGTGCTGGAACGAGGCGACCACCCCGGTACCGGCAGCACCGGCCGCGCCACCGGCGGCTTCCGCTGCACCTTCGCCACCGACACCAACGTTCGGCTCTCGCTCCGATCCCGCGACCTGCTCGGCCGGTTCACGGAAGAGACTGGCGTCGATTCCGGGTATCGCCCGGTGGGTTACCTCTGGCTGGCCGAATCGGCCGACACGCTCGGCACCATGCGCCAGGCGCTCGAGGTGCAGCACGCCGCCGGGCTTTCGGAATCGCGCGAACTCTCCCCCGGCGACATCGCCGAACTGGTGCCGTGGGCCACTCTCGACCACCTGGCCGGCGCGCTCTGGTGCCCCACCGACGGGTACATCACCCCACTGCAGGTGCTCCGCGGATTCACCGACGCCGCCAGCCGCGCGGGCGTCAGCTTCTGCTATGGCGTGGAGCAGACCGGGTTCGAGATGAAGGGAGATCGAATTGTTGCGGTCAGGACCAGTCGAGGCAGCATCGGGTGCGGCACCGTGGTGAACGCCGCCGGCGCGTGGGCCGCCGCGGTGGCTTCCGGCGCCGGCGTGACGATTCCGGTCTCGCCGCTCCGGCGGCAGGTCGCGATGACCGTGCCGACCGATGTCCTTCCCGACGCCGTTCCGATGACCATCTGGGCCGACGACGGCTTTCATCTCCGCTGGCGCGAAGGGCGGGTGCTCTATGCCTGGCCCACTCCGGGAGATCCCGACGATCCGTGGAGCATGACGGTCGAGGAGAGCTGGCTCGATCAGGTCAACGCCGCCGCCCGCCGCCGCGCACCCAACGTGGGCGCCATACCGCTGGACCGATCGCATTGCTGGGGAGGCTTGTACGAGACCACGCCCGACAAGCTCGCCATCCTGGGCACGGCCCCCGGCTGCGACAACCTCCTCCTGGTCAATGGCTGTTCCGGTCACGGCGTGATGCACAGCCCCGCACTCGGCGAAGCCGCCGCCGCCCTCCTCTCCTGCGAGGCGCCCGTCGTCCCCATCGCCGACCTCTCTCCCACCCGCTTCGACAACCCCGCCGCCTGGACCCCCCGCGAAAATCTTTAGCCTTCGGCAAACAGGTTCACGCGGAGCCGCGGAGGGCGCGGAGAGGGGGTTCGAGGCCCCTGAACATATGGCTCACCCGGAGAACACAGAGAACACGGAGAGTTCGGAGGATAATCCTGACCTCCGTGCACCACCCACAACATCATTGTTTTTGTTTTTTGTTTTTTGTTTTCTGGATCCCGTTTGGAGTGACCCTCCGGGTTCTCCGGGTGAGCCATGTTCAGGCGCCTCGAAGCTCTCCGCGCCTCCGCGTCTCCGCGTGAACCTCTTCTGCCGGTCCCCTCTTTCGCAGTCTAAAATCGGCTGTAGGTTGGTGTCACCCACGTAGTAGCTGTGAGCTCTTTTGCCAGGAGGGCATATGCTTGAGTTCACCACCGTTCCCACCCCGCGGCGCGGGTTTCTTGGGACAATGGCTGCGGCGGCGGCCGCCGTAGGGTTGGGAGGCTCGCTGCCGAGCCGGCTGGCCGCTGAATCGCCGTCGGCCCGGTCGTCCAACCCCGATCTGGAAGCCTGGTTCGGCAAGATCAAGGGGAAGCACCGGCAGGTGTTCGATTCCCCCCGTCCGGCCGAGGGGCTGCCCGGCGTCTGGCCCAGGGTGTACCTGATGACCATGGCCGACACCTACCCGGGCGAGTCCATCACCGCCGTGCTGATCATCCGGCACGACGCCATTCCGCTGGCGCTCAACGACGCGATGTGGAGCAAGTACAAGCTGGGCGAGGCGTTCAACATCAAGGCCGGCGAGACCCCCGCTACCACCAACATCTACGCCACCATCAAGGGCCTCCCGCTGCCGGACATCGGCGTCGCCGAACTGGTCAAGACCGGTGTGCTGGTGGGGGCCTGCAACATGGCGCTCAAGGTTGCCGGGCTGACCATCGCGAAGCAGACCGGCGGCGATGCGGACGCGATTCACAAGGAACTGCTCTCCAACCTGCTCCCCGGGATTCAGCCGGTCCCGTCTGGTGTGATGGCGGTGGGACGGGCCCAGGAACTGGGATGCAAGTACTGCTTCGCTGCGTAATGGTTCCGATCTCCCGTCTGCATCGTCGAATGGACCGGTAGGGCGAGGCATGCCTCGCCCCTACATGCGACGGACCCACCAAACCGTGCTCGAATCGGAGGCCCCTGAATGACCCGCCTCACCCTGGCATTGACCCTGGCCCTGTGTGCCGCTTCTCCTCTTGCCGCACAGCAGCAGCGCCCCGACACCGGCCGCGCTACTCTGCTGGTTCCCGACGCGGTATGGGACGGCGTGGCCGACGTGCCGCAACGCGGCTGGGTGGTGCTGGTGCGGGGACACCGAATTGCGGCGGTGGGGCCGGCCGCCCAGGTCAAGGCGCCGAGCGGGGCTGAGCGGGTGGATCTTGCGGGGACTACCCTGATGCCGGGGATGATCGAGGGGCATTCGCACCTCTTCCTCCATCCCTACAACGAAACGCTCTGGGACGACCAGGTGCTGAAGGAGCCGCTCGGCTACCGGATGGTGGAGGCGGTGGCCCACGCCCGGGCTACTCTCGCCGCCGGGATCACCACCACCCGGGACCTCGGCACCGAGGGCGCGTTCGACTACGACATCCAGCTCAAGCACGCCATCGATCGCGGGATCGTTCCCGGTCCCCGAATCCTGGGAGCGACCCGCGCGATTGTTGCCACCGGGAGCTACGGCCCCAAGCGGTATCGGTATGCGTTCGACCCGCCGCAGGGCGGGCAGGAAGCGAGTGGCGTGGAGGAGATCACCCGCGTGGTGCGCGATCAGCTCGGCCACGGCGCCGACTGGATCAAGCTCTACGGTGATTACGGC
>DASSTY010000172.1:0-7415 GCA_035707585.1 Gemmatimonadales bacterium | reverse complement strand
GCCATCGAGTCCGCCGCGAGCGGCGAACTCCCATTCGGCTTCAGTCGGCAAGGCGGCACCCGACCAGCGGGCATACGCCTCTGCATCTTCGTATGCGATGTGGGTGACGGGATGGTGCTCGCGTCCCTCAACCGCGCTCTCCGGGCCTTCCGGCTGGTACCAGCAGGCGCCGGGGATGTAGCTCCACCATTGTTGGGGGGCGTCCAGCGGAACGCGGCCGGGCGGGCGTTGAAAAACGAGCGAGCCGGGGACCAGGAGTGCGGGATCGACTTCGGGATATTCGGCCGGGTGAGGCGGGCGCTCGGCGAGCGTGATGTAGCGCGTGTCATCCACGAAGCGGCGGAACTCCGCGACCGTGACCGGATGGGCATCCATCCAGAAGCCGTCCACCGCAACGAGACGCGCCGGGCGCTCCTCCGGATAGAACTCATTCGAGCCCATCAGGAAGGTGCCGCCCTCGACCCAGACCGCCTGCTTCCCCGCCATCCCCCACCTTCGCTCCGGCCCCCGAGGCCGTTCCGCCACGATACAACGCCCCGGTCGGCCAGGCAACCACCGGCGGAATGGTTACTGCGCCGAGCGCTTCACCTCCGCGACGCCGAACCGGTCACGACTCCAGTGGCCTGGTTGCGCGGACGAATGCGGCCATGAACTTCCCCTCGATTTCGTCAACGCTCGCGTCGGCGTCGATACCGGCGTCGCTCAGGAACTGCCGGGCATCTTCGCTGTGGTAGATCCGGGTCGGTTCGATCGATGGATTCTCGAATCCCACCTCGCGCAACAGCGCCAGAAACTCCTCCTCCTCCAGCGCGCCGGCCACACACCCGACCCAGAGTTCCATGCTGCGGCGCGCTGCCGGCGGCACTTCGCCGCGCACCACAACATCACTCACGGCAAAGCGGCCGCCGGGCTTGAGCACCCGGAACGCTTCGGCCAACACGGTGCGCTTATCGGCCGAGAGATTGATGACGCAGTTGGAGATGATGACGTCGACCGACGCGTCGGGCAGGGGGATCTGCTCGATCTGTCCCTTGAGAAACTCGATGTTGGTGACGCCGGCCTCAGCGGCGTTGCGGCGTGCCAGTGCGAGCATCTCGTCCGTCATGTCGAGCCCGTACGCCTTGCCGGCGGGTCCCACGCGGCGAGCCGAGAGCAGCACATCGATCCCGCCGCCGCTTCCCAGGTCGAGCACCACCTCGCCAGGATGCAGCTCGGCGAGGGCGGTCGGGTTGCCGCAGCCGAGCGAGGCGAGCACCGCGGCGGGCGGGAGCAGGCTGGTTTCGCCGGCGGCGTACAGATTCGACGTGATCGGGTCGGGAGCGCCGGCAGACGATGCGCCGCTGCAGCAGGACGGGCCGCAGCACGATGCCGACTCGTCGCCCTCGAGTACTCGGCGCGCCGCCGCACCGTATTTCTCCCGCACGATTTCGGTGACACCGTCTGGTGACTGCATCTGGTCAGACATCTTTGTGCCTTTCATCAATAATTGTTGATATGTTTTGCCAAAAAACGCCGATCCGATACCGGACCGGCGGGTACCTCATGCTAGCGGCAGCAGCTTCCCAACACTTTGAGCGACCGCCGCCGGTTGGGTTCGGTAGCCAGGGTACGCACTGCATCGTGCGCCACGCCGAGCGTCTCGGGCACCAGCGAGTAGTAGGACCAGCGGCCCTCCTTGCGATCGCGCACCAGGCCGGCGTCCTTCAGCACCTTGAGATGGAAGGAGAGCCGCGACTGGGCGGCATCGAGCTGATCCTGGAGTTCGCAGACGCACCGTTCGCCGCCGCGCAGCATCTGGAGCAGAGACAGCCGGGTTTCATCCGAGAGGGCGTGAAAGAGCCGGGCCGTGGCGGCGAGATCGCGAGGGGTGGTAGTGGAGCGTGACGCCATGGGAGGAGAATATATCAAGCTTTGTTGATGCCACAAGGGGCCACCGGTTCCCCGCCGGCGGTGCTCTCCGGGGCTGGCCGATAGTGGCTGCCGCGAACAGATTACCCGCAACCTGTTTTGGAGAGCGTGATGATCATGCGGGTCTGGCATGGCTGGACCACACCAGCCAACGCCGATGCCTATGAAGAGCTGCTGCTCACCACTGTGCTGCCCGGCATTCAGCGTCGCCAGCTGCCCGGCTATCACGGGGTGTATCTGTCCCGGCGCGATGACGGCGAGCTGGTGGAATTCGTCACCACCATGCTGTTCGATTCGCTGGAAGGGGCGCGGGCCTTTGCGGGAGACGACTACCGGCACGGCGTGGTGCCCCCGGCCGCCCGCGCGCTGCTGGCGCGGTTCGACGCGACTTCGGCGCATTACGACGTGGTGCTGACGCCCGAGGAGTCGTCCAGATGAAATTCTGGGTCGGCGTCACTGACAATCAGTGGTACCGGTTTCTCGTGCACCTCGAAGGCGTTGACGAGGTCAACTTCTGGCACCCGAGCGGACGGCCTCCGTTCACTTCACTTCCCGAAGGCACGCCGTTCCTGTTCAAGCTGAAGCGCCCCTATCACCACATCGCGGGCGGCGGGTTCTTCGTCAAGTACGAGACGCTTCCCCTGCCGCTTGCCTGGGACGCCTTTGGCGAAAAGAACGGGGCGGCATCGTATCGCAAGCTCCAGGCACTGATCGGTCCGCTGCGCTCGCGCGACGATGGCACGACGCCGGAAATCGGCTGCAGCATCCTGTCCAGCCCGTTTTTCTGGCCCGAGGCCGACTGGATTTCGGTCGGCGATGATTTTGCCGGGAATATCGTCACCGGCAAGACGTTCGACACCGCGGGGACCGGCGCTGGTGCGCGGCTCTGGCAGGAGGTTGAGCGACGGCTGGCGCTCTATCCTGGCGTTGCCGCGGTTGCCGAGCCCGAACAGCTGGCCGCGTATGGTGCACCGGTTCCGGTGCGCCCGCGCAGAGGGCAGGGCACGTTTCGCGCGCTGGTGACCAACGCGTACGCCCGCCGCTGCGCGATTACCGGCGAGAACACGTTGCCGGTCCTCGAAGCCGCGCACATCAAGCCGTTCGCCAACGAAGGGCTCAACAACACCTACAACGGCCTGCTGCTCCGGGCCGATTTCCACAAGCTGTTCGACCGGGGACTGGTAACCGTCACGCCGGACTATCGGGTCAATGTGAGCAAGGCGATTCACGAGCACTGGTTCAACGGCAAGGTCTACTACCGGCTGCACGGCGAGAAGCTGGCGTCGCTCCCAGCCAGTCCGCACGACCAGCCGCGCGCCGATTTTCTGGCGTGGCACAATGAAAACGTGTTCGAGAAGGTGGGCGATTATGCTCCGTGATCAGACTGTGGCCGCGCTGCTGGCGTTTCGTCACGAGCGTGACTGGGAGCAGTTCCACACACCAAAGAATCTGGCGATCGCGATATCAGTAGAGGCAGCTGAACTGCTGGAGCACTTCCAGTGGACCACCGACGCGGGAGCGCCGTCGCAAGGCGATGAGAACGCCATCAGTGAAGAGATCGCCGACGTGGCGATTCTTCTGACCTATCTGACGCATGACCTGGGAATTGACCTCGATGCGGCGGTGGCGCGGAAACTCGCGATCAACGGCGCCCGCTATCCGCTGGAGCAGAGCAGGGGGACCGCGAAAAAGTATCGCGACATCGCCGCCGATTCCGGAGGTGGGTGATTCCCCTCGATGTGTGCCCCGCCACCCCCCGGACGTCACAATGGCAAGCCTGCAAGCGTCAGTTAACTTAGGATTCCGTGGGTTCGGGCCGCTCGAATAACCGGGGGTTCTCATGTCAGACTCGATGATCCGCTGGCACCTGCTTCCATTCGTAGCATTGGCCGCCCTGGCGTGCAGCAACGGGCCGGAGGCAATCGAGACCTCGGGCTCCGGCGGGGCAGCACCCCTGGCCCAACTGCAGCAGGAAGGTGGGTTCGCCGGTATGTCGAGCGCTCTGGTGGTGACCCAGGGCGGGAGCGCCACCCTGATCCGAAACACCCCCCAGCCCGACACGGTCAGATGGACGCTGTCCGGCACGCAGCTCACGCGACTCGAGGCGCTGGTGGCCAGCCCCGACTTTGCGCATACCGATTCGACGTATGTCCCGGCGAATCCCTGCTGCGATCGGATTACCGCCGCGCTGACGATCTACCGGCAGGGCCAGCCGCCGCGAACAATCCGGACGCTGGAAGGCGCCGACCAGCCGGATGTAGTGGAGCATACGGTGCGTCTGCTTCGCGACATCATTGCCGCCGCCCCTGCCAACTAGCACCGCGGCGTCGCGTTGCCTCGATTGGGGAGATCACTGATGAGCAGACTGAGCAATCACTGGTGCTGCCGCGCCCTCCCGGCACTCGTCTGTGCGTTCGCACTGGCCGGGTGCTCCGACAATCCGATGGCGTGCTCCGACATCTTCCGCTCGCTCACCATGACGATCCAGAACTCCGGCGGCGATCCGGTTTCCGACGCGACGCTCACGCTCCAATTGCCGAGCAGCGATTCAGTCATTCATGTGACCAACCAGCGGCTGGACATTCTCACAGCCGGCACCTACGTGGTGTTCAGCGATGGCTATATCAATCTCCTTCCAGCCCGGGGCGGCACCGCCACTCTCCACGTCACGTCATCCGCCGGCGACACCACCCTGACCGGATTCATCTCCCGCGACGCCTGTCACGTTCTCTCCTCCACGTTCCCCGACACCCTGGTCATGGCTCCGGCCGGAGACCCGTGACAGCCTGCCCCTGAGTATTGGGAGCACTCTGGACCCCCGCTTCCGCGGGGGTGACGATTGAACCGCCCGTCCGTCGGCTCCCCGTCCGACCATCCGGCCCCGCAGGGCCGGATCCGACCATGCAGCCGCCGCAGGCGCTGCATCCGACCAGCGGCGGATAATCAAACGTCCTTCCACCCGCCGCTCCGACCGACCAGCCGCCGCAGGCGCTGCATCCCTCACCGATACCCAAACACCGGCGGAAACCCGATCACCACGATCGCCGCCCACACCGCATACACCGGCAGGTAGTTGGTCTGCCACCGCGTCAGCCGCTCAAACCCACCCCGCCCCCGCAGAAATCCGATATACAGCACCGCCGACCAGGCCAGGTTCACCAGCAGAATCACGTTCTCGCCCAGTGCGGCGATCCGGTTGGGGGTGAAGCCGAATTCGCTGATCCGCGCGGCGATGGCCCAGAGTGCGATGACATCGGCGATGAGCGCGCTCACCAGCAGCACGACCTGCAGCACGTCGAACGCGCCGGGAGGTGCAGCAGCTTCGCGCGCCGACACCGAGTAGAGCAGCAGCCCCAGCACCACCACCAGCAGCAGATCGAAGGCAATCAGGACATCCCGGTCGACCCCGATGCCTCGGCCGGTCCACAGCATGGCGGCGAGGAAGGTGACCAGCAGCGCGGCGAAGAGCGGCGTGAAGAGCCGAGTCAGCATCGGCGCCAGATTCTCCATCACCCGCTGCCGAGTCTCCACCAGCCACGCTGCGACGATGACGGCACCGGCGGCACCGCAGGGGAGCAGCCAGGACTGAAAGAACGGCTCCGCGTCGATTCCGATCGCGTGAAACAGCATCGCCATGAACGCGGTGAACACGCCGCCGCCCAGCGCGATCAGCACGTAGTAGATGAACAGTTCTCCGGAGAATCGGATGAAATCCATCCGGCCATCGGCCCGGCTCCACCGCTCGCCGGCGTAGGCGATTCCCACCGCCAGCCAGAGCGCGATCGGCAGGTGCAGGATCGAAAGCGCTTCGGTGTCTCCGTTGGGAACGAACGGATAGATGTTGGCGAAGACTGCCGCCAGGATGAACGCCACCGCCAGCCACGCCACCGAGCGGACGTAGCCGCGCTTCCAGACGAAGTAGCCCGTCAGGAGCGGCAGCACGAAAAAGCTGGCGTTGTGGGCGTAGAAGCTGGAGCCGTTGTCGAACGTGACCCCGAAGAGAGCCGGCAGCTTGACGAGTATCGCCGCGGCTACCGCCAGGCAGATGGCGACGGCGGCATCGCCTCGGCCCCGTCCCACCGCTCCAGCTGCGCGCTGGCGGAGCCGCCGCTCGGCGATCAGCCTCGCTTCGTCGGGGGTGAGGCCCGCTTTGACCAGCACCGCCATCTGCTCCTCGAACACCGCCGCTTCCTGATCGATCATGGTCGTTCCATAGGTGGGGGGGGCAGGGTGCCTGCTCTCGTGGAAAGAACTTTACAACACAAAGCTACTCCGCGCAACCCACCCGCGTCTTCCCGACATTCCGACCATCCGGCCCCTAGACCACCGCCTCCACCGTCATCCCCCGCTTCTCCAGCAGCTCGGTCAACTCCGCCACGTGCTCCGGGCCCCGGGTCTCCAGCTGCAGAATGATTTCGACGTCCCGCACCGAGATGTCGGCAAAGGCTCGCGCATGCACCACCTCCAGCACATTCGCTCCCGCCCCAGCCACCAGCTGCGTCAGCACCGAGAGCTGCCCCGGCCGGTCGGGCACCTTGACCGCGAGCCGAGCCAGCCGGCCATCCTGGACCCGGCCCCGATCCACGATCCGCTCCATCAGGCCCAGGTCGATGTTCCCGCCCGAGATCACCGCGGCAACGGTGTCCTTCTCGGTGAGCGGCAGCAGACCGTTCAGGACGGCCGCCAGCGGCACCGCACCGGCGCCTTCGGTCAGGGTCTTTTCATATTCGAGGAGCAGATGGACGGCCGCGGCGATCTGATCTTCGGTAACCGCCACGATGCCGTCTACCTGGTTCTGGAGGAGGGGGAAGGTGAGCTCGCCGATCCGCTTGACCGCGATGCCGTCGGCAATGGTGTCGGCGCTCTCCAGCGGAACGATCTTCCCCGCTTCGACTGACTCGATGGCCGATGCCGCCGCCGCCGCCTCCACCCCGTAAACCTTGATCCCGGGCTTGGCGGCGCGGAGCGCGGTGGCAATCCCGCCGATCAACCCGCCACCCCCGATCGGCACCACGACGGCGGTCAGGTCAGGCAGCGCCTCGAGCAGTTCCAGCCCGATCGTTCCCTGGCCGGCGATGACCCGCTCGTCGTCAAACGGGTGGATCAGGGTCTTGCCCTCTTCCGATTCGATTCGCCGAGCCTCGGTCATCGACTCGGTGAGAGTGGCGCCGTGGAACCGGACCCCCGCGCCGAACCCCCTGGTATTGAGCACCTTGACCATCGGCGTGTGGACCGGCATGACGACCTCGACTGGGATTCCCAGCCGTCCGCCGTGGTAAGCCACCGCCTGAGCGTGGTTGCCGGCGCTGGCGGTCACCACTCCCTTCTTTCGCTGCTCGGGGGAGAGGTCCAGCATCCGGTTGAGCGCGCCCCGGTCCTTGAACGACCCGGTCCGCTGGAAGGTCTCCAGCTTGAGCCAGAGCGGGCAGGGAAGCCGATGGCGCAGGGCCAGCGCCGGCACCGTGGGGGTCCGGACGATCACGTCGCCGATTCGCGCTCGGGCGGCC
>DASSTY010000171.1:0-2899 GCA_035707585.1 Gemmatimonadales bacterium | reverse complement strand
GCGGCGTTCGTCGGGATCGCGCTGGCACTCGCCGGCGGGCCGGCGTGGGCCGCGGCCGACGACTGGGCGGCGCTGGTGGCCGCCGCGGTGATCCTGGTGAATGGAATCCACATTCTGCGGCCGGCGATCCACGACCTGATGGACCGGATGCCCGGCGCCGAGATCCTCGACCCGGTGGCCGACGCGGCGCGAAGTGTTACCGGCGTCCGCGCGATCGAAAAGCTGATGGTGCGGCGGGTGGGCACCGGCTACCACGTGGACCTTCACGTGCAGGGCGATCCCGAGCTTTCACTCCACGATGCGCATATTCTGAGCGGTCGGGTCAAGACGGCCATTCGCCGCGCGGTGCCGCGGGTGCTGGGCGTGCTGATCCACATGGAGCCGTACGAGCCGGAAGAATCAAAGACCGCGCACTGATCGGCTGGCGCTGGCCACCAGGGCGTCGAGCCGCAGCCACCCTTCGGCGGTGAGCCGAACCCGCCCGCCCTCTTCGACGCTCCAGCCCTGCTCCTGCCAACGCGCTCGCTCCGTGGCGTTCAACATCCCGGCCTCAACACCTTCCACCGTGCGCAGGCCCAGGTAAAGCTCCTCCAGCCGCACTGCATCGGCGTCGAGCTCTTCCGCGCCGGCTTCCGCAGAGTCGCCCGCAGCAATCAACCTCCGATAGGCCGACCAGTCGCGCACATTCCAGCGCCGCACCTTCCCCGCGCCGCTGTGCGCGCCGGGCCCGAGCCCCAGATAGGGCGCCCGCTGCCAGTACGCCGAATTGTGGCGCGCCCGGTGGCCGGTGCGAGCGTAGCTGGAGACTTCGTAGTGATGGTAGCCCGCGGTGCCGAGCGAGCGATGGGCCAGCAGGAACTCGGTGGCGTAGGTGTCTTCGTCGATCGGCGTCACGTCGCCGCGTTCGACCCAGTGGCCCAGCGGAGTGGCCGGCTCCACGGTGAGTCCGTAGAGCGAGAGATGCGCCGGGTCCAGTTCCACGGCTCGCTGCAGATCGGCCGCCCAATCACGACCCAGCTCGGCGGGTAACCCGAAAATCAGATCGAGCGACAGCTCGTCGAGACCGGCATCGCGCAGTGTGGCGACCGCCGCCGGCACCTGCTCCACTGAATGGGTACGGTGCATCCAGCGAAGCACCGCCGGATCGAACGACTGCACGCCGAGCGATATCCGGTTGACGCCGGCACTGCGCCAGCGGCGCGCGGCAGCGATGGTGACATCGTCGGGATTCGCCTCCAGCGTGATCTCCGCATCGCCGGCGATGGTTCGGCTGCGGCCAATCGTGTCGAGGATCCGCGCTATCTGGTCGGGCGCCAGATGCGACGGCGTCCCGCCGCCCAGGTAGATCGTCTCGATCGTTTCCGCCCCAACCCACGCCGGGTCATTCTGCCGTCGCGCCCACTCGGCCAGCACCGCATCGGCATACTCCGCCGACGGGACCCGCCGCCGCACCGCGATGGCGAAATCGCAGTAGCTGCATCGGCGGGCGCAGAAGGGGATGTGGAGGTAGAGGTGCATGGGGAAAGGTAGTCGCTGGGGGCTGGTTGCTAGTTGCTAGGGGCTAGGGGGCGTGGGTCGTGGGTCGTGGGTCGTGGGTCGTGGGGGGAAGCGGGAAGCGGGAAAGGGAGGTAGGAGCGGATTGGGGCTTGGGAGGAGCGGGTGGGAGGCGGTGAGTGCGAAGTGGGATGGGAGACGGCACGGGTATATTTGGCCGATGCAACTCGCGGAACCGGGAACGATCGCGCTTTTCCTGCTCACCGCCGGAAGTCTGGTGGTGATTGCAGTGGTGTCCAGCCAGATGACCCGGCGGCTCGCCTTGCCGTTCACGCTGGTGTTCCTCCTGCTGGGCATGCTGGCCGGCAGCGAGGGCGTCGGTGGAATCGTTTTCACCGATTACCGGCTCGCCTTCCAGTTCGGCACGGTGGCGCTGGTGCTGATTCTGTTCGATGGCGGACTCAACACCCCGATGGAGACGGTGCGGCGAGTCCTGGCACCGGCCGGGATTCTGGCGACGGTCGGCGTGGCCGCCACCGCGGCGCTGGTGGCAGTGGCGGCCCGGCTCGGCGGCTTCGGCTGGCCGCAGGCGGCGCTGCTCGGCGCGGTGGTCTCTTCCACCGACGCGGCGGCGGTGTTCGGCGTGCTGCGGGGCGGCGGGCTGCGACTCCGCCCCCGGATCGGCACCACCCTCGAAATCGAGTCGGGCATCAACGACCCGGCGGCGATCATCCTGACGATCGCGATCACCACGCTGCTGGCGGCGCCGGAAGCCCATCCGGCGTGGATGCTGCCGTTCGATGTGGTGATCCAGGCCGCCGTCGGCGCCATTGTCGGATGGGGTATCGGCATCGTGGGCCGCCGCGGACTGGCGATGCTTCGCCTCTCGTCGAGCGGCCTCTACCCCGCCGTCACCATCGGGCTTGCGTTCATTTCGTTCGGACTGGCCACCGTCCTCAACGGCAGCGGATTCCTCGCCACCTATCTCGCGGGGCTGATCCTCGGCAACGGGCGCCTGCCCTATCGCCCGGCATTGACCCGAGTGCACGATGCCACCGCGTGGCTCAGCCAGATCAGCATGTTCCTGCTGTTCGGGCTGCTGGTGACTCCATCGGATCTGCCCGGTGTCGCGGTGGTGGGCACGCTGATCGCCGTGGCATTGGCGCTGGTGATTCGTCCGCTGGTGGTGTGGCTTTGCCTCCTGCCATTTCACTACAACATGGTCGAGATCGGCTTCATGGGCTGGGTTGGCCTGCGCGGCGCGGTGCCCATCGTGCTGGCCATCTTCCCGGTGCTGGCCGGCGCACCGGGTGCCGAACATGTGTTCGACGCGGTGTTCTTCCTGGTGGTAGTGAACGCGATCATTCCGGGATCGACGGTGGGGTGGCTGGCCCGCAAACTGGGG
>DASSTY010000170.1:0-4282 GCA_035707585.1 Gemmatimonadales bacterium | reverse complement strand
TTTTTCGGAGCAAGTATGCTGAAATTTCAACCGCGTACCGCACGCCAACTGTCCGGAGCTGCCATGCGAATCGTTCCCGTCCTTGCGCTCGCTGCCGCTGTCTTTGTGCGCCCAGCCTCCCACGATGCACCGACTCAGCCGATTCGCGATCTGATCGCGGCGGGGCATGGAGCGCCCACCGTGCTTTGCGCTCTGGCGTCTCGGTCCGTGGCGAACGGGATCTGGGGCGGTGGATGGGCCAACGCGCCCGACACACCGCTCGGCTCGGCGAATCTCCCGCAGGGCAGGCGGCGCGATGATGCCCCGCTGTCGGATCGGGACCGCGCTTTCCTGCTGGACAGCCTGGTCAGCCGAGATGACTGCGTGCGCCAGCTCGATGTCCTGCTGCTGGCCAGTTACGGCGGCGACGACATTGCCGGAGACCTGGCCAGCCGCCTCACCGCGAGCGACTCCTCGGTTCGGTCGGTAGCGGCTCTGGGCCTCGGCCTGGTCGGCGCCGAGCACTCGGTGGTTCCATGCTGAGGAGCGTGCGCGACCACGCCACCGGCGTGCGGGCCAACGCGATCTGGGCTCTCGGGCGGATCGGCGACGGCCGTGCTGCTGCCCCCGCAGCCGATGCATTGACCGATCAATCGCCGATGGTGCGCCGTGCCGCCGCCGGAACGCTGGGCCAGCTCGATTCAGCTTCCGCCGTGCCCCAGCTCCTTCGGGTTCTGGCTCACGATCCGGTGGCCGACGTTCGCCGCACTGCCGCCTGGGCGCTGGGCCAGCTCGGGGCCGGTGAGGCGGTGAGCGGTCTGGCCGCGGCGCTGGAGCACGACCAGGACGCGTCGGTGCGCGAAATGAGCGCCTGGGCGCTGGGCAACCTCGACGAACACCACGCCGCCGCCTCCGCGCTCACGACTGCGGCGGAGCGCGACCAGAGCGAGACGGTGAGAGAGACCGCGGCGTGGGCCTTGGGCCAGGAGGGAGAAGAGAGCGCGGCGCCAACGCTCGGTCGTCTGCTCACCGGGGACCAGAGCGTGGAGGTGCGCCGCACCGCGGCGTGGGCGCTGGGTCAGCTCGATCTGGACAAGGCGCCGGCCGGATTGATCTCCGCGCTCAAGTCCAGCGATGCGGAGCTGCGGCTCAGGGCGGCGTGGGCCCTGTCCCAGATCGGGGATCCCAGCGCGATCCCCGCCGTCGAGGCGGCGCTCGAAGGCGAGCAGAACAGCGACGCCCGGAAGGCGGAGATCCGGGCGCTGGTTCATTCCGGTGCCGATTCCGACCAGTTGAGTGGCTTGCTCCAGTCGAAAGACCCCGAGGTGAGGAAGGCCGCGGTTCGCGGGCTCGCCGGAATGGATGGGGTCGATCCCTGGCCCTGGCCCGAGCCGCGCCCCCGGCCCTTTCCGTGACCTCGAGCCCGTTGCCAACCTTTTGGCTGCTGCCTGCATCCAACTGGACTGACTCACTCGCAGGGAATTGCCGATGCTCGTCGGATGGTTGCTACTCGCTCAGGTCCAGTTGGCCGCCCAGGGGCCGCGTCCGGCTGATCCTGTTCTCACTCCGACGTCGGTCCAGGCAGTGCGCGCCGAAGCGCCGCCGGTAATCGACGGCCGCGACACCGATCCGGTCTGGCAGCATGCCGCCGTGATCACGCAGTTCCAGGAATCGCGCCCCAGCGAAGGGGCCGCGCCGAAGTTCCGGACCGAGGCACGGGTCGCGTACGACGCACACAACCTCTATGTGTTCGTGCGGGCGTTCGATCCCCATCCCGACAGCGTCGTAGGGCTGCTTTCCCGGCGCGACGACCTCACCGCCTCGGACCAGATCATCCTCCTGCTGGACTCGTATCATGACCGGCGCACCGGCTACGAGTTCTGGGTCAATCCGGTTGGGGTCAAGGCCGACCGGGCGATATACAACGATGGTACCGAAGACGATGCGTGGGACGCGATCTGGGACGCGGTTGGACGGGTCGATTCGCTCGGCTGGACCGCGGAGTATCGGATTCCGCTATCGCAGCTGCGGTATTCCACCAGGGGCGATGGCACCTTCGGCATCATGATCTGGCGCATCGTCGAACGAAATACCGAGACGATTACCTGGCCGCTCTACCGGGACTCCCGCTCCGGACTCGCCTCCCAGTTTGGCGAGCTGACCGGGCTCACCGGCCTCGGCAGTCCCGGCCGCGCCGAACTCACGCCGTACGTCGTCACCAAGAACGTCCAGGTGAACAACAACGGCGGCTTCGGCCGCGATCAGCAAGTCACCATGGGAGGCGATCTCCGTTACAAGATCGCGTCGAACCTGCTGCTCAACGCCACCGTCAATCCCGATTTCGGTCAGGTCGAAGCCGATCCGTCGGTACTCAATCTTGGAGCTTTCGAAACGTTCTTCCAGGAGCGGCGGCCGTTCTTCGTGGAAGGGAAGGGACTGTTCGACTTTCCGGTCAACTGCGTCATCGTGGTGGACTGCAGCACCGGCGAGGGGCTGTTCTATTCGCGGCGAATCGGGCGGGCACCGCAGCTGGCCGATATCTATGGCAACCCCAATCACACCGAGGCCTCACGAATTCTCGGCGCCGGGAAGATTACCGGCCGTCTGCCGGGCGGTTTCTCGATCGGCGCCCTCGACGCCGTCACCGAGCGGGTGGCTGGGGCGGACGACCGGACGCTGGAGCCGACCAGCAATTACGCCGTGGTCCGGGGCAATCAGGACTACGCCAACGGCAACGGCAACTTCGGATTCATTCTGACCGGGGTGAATCGATCGCTGGACGCGAGCTCCGATCCGTTCCTCCATCGAAGTGCCTACACCGGCGGCATCGATGCACGGCGGCGCTTTGCCCAGCGGTTCGAGGTGTCGGCTTCGTTCGATGTGAGCCGAGTCGCGGGTACCCCCGAGGCGATCGCCCGAACCCAGCGGAACACCGTGCACCTCTATCAGCGGCCGGACGGGCCGCTCACGGTCGATTCCTCTCGCACGTCGCTCTCCGGAACCAACCTGGAACTCCGTTTTGCCAAGGTGGGAGGGAAGCGGCTGCAGTTCGAGACGGCCTATCAGCGCCGCTCACCCGGGTTCGACGTCAACGACATCGGCTTCCTGCGGCAGGCGGATCAGCAGGAGTGGACCACCTGGGCCGCGCTGGCCTTCCGCACACCCAACCGGGTATTCCAGTCGCTCCGCTGGAACTTCAATAACTGGGAGTACTGGACCGATGCCGGCCTCGCTACCGAGCGGGCATTCAACACCAACGTCCATATCCAGTTCACCAATCGCTGGTGGCTCCACACCGGTGGTACCATCGGCCAGATCGGCACCACGTTCTGCGACCGCTGCGCCCGCGGCGGGCCGGCGGTGCGCCAGGACCCGTACATTGCGCCATGGATCTCGATCGAGGGTGACGATCGCCACGCCCTGGTGCCCTATTTTTCTGCGAACTACATGCGGGGCGATCAGGGGCGCTCCGAGACGATCAGTCTGTCGCCCGAGCTGGACCTCAAGGTGTCCAGCCGCTTCACCACCTCGCTCAGTGCGAGCTGGGAAAAGAACCGCAACGATATCCAATATTTCGGGACGCTGATCGGCACCGATGGCGCGCTGCACTACACCTTTGCGCATCTCGATCAGAAGACGCTGGGACTTACCTGGCGATTGGCCTACACGTTTACTCCCAACGCGTCGCTCCAGATCTACGCGTCACCGTTCATCTCCAAGGGGACCTACAGCAACGTGCGTGAGCTGGACGATCCGCACGCGGAAGGATACGATGCCCGCTACAAACCCTTCGCCGACGCCTCCCTCGCCACTGCCCCCGACGGGTTCAACGTCCAGCAGTTCCGGTCCAACGTCGTCTTTCGGTGGGAGTACCGGCCGGGGTCGACGCTCTTTCTGGTGTGGAGCCAGGGCCGAGACGGGTCAAGGACGATCGAAGGAAATAAGTCGTTCGGTGGGGATCTGGGTGACCTCTTTGACCGTCACCCCGACAACACCCTGCTGGTCAAGGCGTCGTACTGGCTGGCCTGGTAGGCGGGGAGCGGTGGGCCGCTAGCTCACCGCGGTGAGCGCCGGATCGATCAGCTGGCGCACCTTCCGGGCAAGCGCTTCGGGGGTGAATGGCTTCTGCAGGAATGGTGCGCCCGGGTCGAGCAGACCACGCTGCACGACGTCCTCGCCGGTATAGCCGGAGATAGACAGCACCGGCAGCTGCGGATGGCGCTGGCGCAGCCGGCGGCCGAGCTCGCGCCCGCCGAGATCGGGCATCACCACGTCGGAGATCACCAGTCGCACGTCGCCGTCC